>CAINVV010000128.1 GCA_903854235.1 uncultured Bacteroidia bacterium
GTTTGTACCCTCGTGGATGGAATCAAGGGGAAAGGGCAATTTGTTGGACTCTACCTTGCCTGGGGCGTCAACAACAATGGATGGTGGGGAGAGGGTGAAATAAAATTTTACCTCGATGGGGACAGCAAATTTCCAACCATCTGTGGAACTGGAACGGAAGATTATTTCTGTGGCTCCTACAATTTTGACCGGGATGGAAAATACAAGGAGTTCTGCACGCCTTATACCGGTCTGCACCAGGTGATACGCCCAAGCGGCGATTACAAGGTCATGATGCGGTTTGGGCTCTATCGCTGGCACATCATGGATCCCATCCGTTTTGATAAGGACCTGAAAGTAACCATTCAGGATCTCGGATGGCACCACGGCGGAAGGTATCTTCCACAGCACTCTGACATTGCCTCTACTTGCTTCTGGTACCAGAATGATCCGCATGCAGCATTTCCAAAACTGCCCGGTTGGCAAGAGTTGGAGGTGAATTGAACGTTAAATCATAAACCTTAACACCTGTTGCGATGAAAACAATCAAGTTCTTTTTGATGTTGGCAGTCTCCTTCTCCATGGCAATATCTGCCGCGGGGCAAATAAAATCTCCAGTCAGAAGCAAGATTTTCATTACCGGCGCCGTTTATGACAGTGAGACCAAAGAACCCCTTAACAACGCACGTTTTACGCTCCACCGCAGTGAGAACTTTTCCACCCAGTCGAATGGAAAGTTCTCCCTTTACGGCCAACCGGGTGATACCATCTCCTACCGTTACCTCGGTTACAAGGAGATGCATGTGATCATTCCCGACACGCTGAAACAGATGGAATACCTGATGGGGGTCTTTATGCCAAAAGACACCATCCTCATTCCGGAAATAGTTATTTTCCCCCGGATAGAAATCTACCCGTCCATGGTGAAGGAGGTTCCAGTTGATGCTAAGATGATCAACCAGGCACAGAAAAATGTGAATAAGGCAGCCGTTCAGGGATTGACGCGCCCTGTCAAAAAATACGATGCCGACATGAACACCAGGAAGACCCTGCGGGAATATCAAATGGAGGCCCAAAACAAGGGATTAATGGTAACGCCAGAGAATTCAGTTGGGCTCTCCACCAACAGTTATCAAACCCATTACCTTCAGTTTGGTTCCAAACTCGTAAAATCCAGGAAAATTACCAATGAGATGGTCAGGCAAAGTGAGATTGACCTGATACTGGCCAACCACCGGATCGCAAAAAGTGACACGGCCAAGGTTCAGCCCAAACCTTAGTAAATGCGAAATTAAGCCAGCCGGGCAACAAATGGCTCAACAAAGGCCGGTCGTTTCAACTTCTGATAAAAATCGCTTTGATAATGTCCCAGACCATGTTCGGATTTTCCTTGAGCCTGCGGGTGGAATAACCAAACCATTGCTTGCCGAAGGGTACGTAAATCCGCATCGGATGGCCCTTTGCCACAATAGACCTGCGAAGTTTGGGGCTGACCCCAAACAGCATCTGGAACTCATATTGATGTTTGGGTGTGTTGTGCTTTTCAAGCAGCAGCATGGCTTGTTCGACAAGCCATGAGTCGTGGGTGGCAATACCTACATTGATTCCATTTTGCAACATGAACTCCAGATCCTCCAGATAATGATCGCGAATCTCCTGGTGTCCCTTGTAGGCGATCGACTTATCTTCGATGTAGATGCCCTTGCAGAGCCTGAAACTAAGCGGAGAGTCGGCTGTATGAACCTCCATCATATCTTTCACATCCGTAAGCGTGCGCTTCATATAAGCCTGAAGGACCAAACCGACGCTTTGGGGAAACTCATTTTTCAGTCGTTTATACAGCAGAATCTCGTCATCCGTGCAGGTAGAATCCTCCATGTCTATGCGGATGAAATTATTTTTTTGCGCCGCCAATTTTACAATTTCCCTGATGTTGTGATAGCAGGCCTCTTTGTCGAGCAGCAGACCAAACATAGAGGGCTTCAGTGAAAAATTTCCACGAATATTTTCGGAAGAAAACTGTTCGATGAAATCCAGGTACTGCACCCGGTAGGAATCTGCCTCGGCCATTTTTGAAACGTATTCACCAAGGATGTCCATCGTGACCGTGCATCCTTCCGCATTGAGTCTGGCAGATTCGCGTAAGGCATCCGACACTTCCACTCCGGCGATGTATTTCTTGGAAAAAATCCAGACCAGCCGTTTGGGCATGTATGGAAGCGTTGCCGCTATCAATTGATTAATCATTTTTTGTTTTCCTTTTGTTACGTTTGTAAAAATAACACCCACCGATTTGTCAATCTATGATGTTTATCAACTCATCCGAAAAAACGGCATTGAAAAAGTGATTTTACCGATATTGAACAATCAACAATTCAGTTATATTTGTCTTAACAAATCATGATACTCGTACATCACTAATTTTCATATGAAGAATTCAACGATTGTTTCGGTAATACTTGGGATCGCAGTTGCCCTTCTCTACCTGCTTCATTTCACTGGAAACAGGAGTGGCATGGTCCAAAAGGGAAATGATGCTGCAATCGGAGGTAAATCGGTTGCCATTGCCTACGTCAAAATGGACTCTGTACTTTACACTTACGAACTCGCAAAAAAACTGACTGCAAATCTTCAGGTAAACCAGGAGTCTTTCAAAAAAGAGTACAGTGGCAAGCGGATTCAGTTTGAGAAAGATGCTGCCGCCTTCCGGGAAAAAGTCCAAAAAGGGGGTTTCCTTACAGAAGAGCGCGCCAAATTGGAGCAAGAAAGACTGCTCGGACAACAGCAGGAGATTGAACGGCTCGACAACGAGTTGACTCAGAAATTAAATGAAATGCAGAGTCAGGTCAACCAACAGATCATAGACAGTATCTCCTCTTTTCTGAAAAGCTACAACACCGACAAAAAATACGACTTCATTCTCAACAGTTCCAGCATGTTGGAAGGAACGACGAGATACAACATCACCAAGGATGTGGCAGAAGGGCTGAACAGGAGATACAAACCCTAAACCCGTTATTCGACAAAGCTTATCAGCCATTTTTTGCATTTCGTTTGTGCCATTATCCGGAATCTATGTCAATATTCAGGGCCTATCTGGAGCGGCAGCAACCTCCCGTTGTAACCGTGCATTTACCTGCCGAAGACGGCGGAAGTACCTTTTTTGTCACCATTCCGTGCCACGATGAACCGGATTTGATCACCTCATTGCAATCGCTGGCAGATTGTGATCCTCCCTCCTCCGTTGTTACAGTCATTGTAGTAGTCAACTCCTCCGACCAGGCAGCCCCCGAAATATTGGAGCACAACCAGCAAACTGTCACGGATACTCTGAAATGGTGGAAGGGTGGTCAACAGCCTTTTTATCGGCTTTGCCTGCTTCAGGCAGCTTCCCTGCCATCGAAATGGGCAGGAGTTGGATGGGCCCGAAAATTAGCGATGGACGAGGCAGTAAGCCAACTTGAACGGTTGGGTGAATCAGAAGGCATCCTGGTTGCATTCGATGCCGACTGTACGGTCTCAAAAAACTACTTCACCGCCATTGAAGCCACTTTTAAGAATAACCCGGGCTTCCATTTTGCCAACCTTTCCTTTTCCCATCCGGTCGACGATCGCAACCTTACTCCCCGCTTAAGGGAAGGGATTATCCGATATGAGCTTTACCTTCGGTATCTCCGCAAGGCCATGGAATGGATCGGCTATCCCCACGCCATCCATACCATTGGGTCAAGTTTTGCCGTAAGAGCAACTTCCTATATCAAGCAAGGGGGGATGAACAGACGACAGGCCGGCGAGGATTTCCACTTTTTGCATAAAATGGTGTTGCTGGGCGATTATGGACTCATTTCGGATGCCATGGTCTATCCAGCTGCCAGAATATCCCACAGGGTTCCCTTTGGCACTGGTGCGGCACTAAAAAGATGGGAAGAGGGCGATCAGGAACTCTATTCTGTTTATTCACTGAGAATTTTCGAAACCTTGCGACCGCTGTTTCTCGATCCGGGATTCTTTTTTTCGCACGATCAAGAAGGCTGGGTGGAAAAAATCACGAAATTTGATTCACTACTGCAGGATTATCTCTCTTCAACAGGTACTTTGCCACGCCTTCTGGAGCTGAAGAAAAACTGTTCTGATGTCAGGACCTTCAGCAAAAGATTTTATCACCTGATCAATGCCTTTTGGATCATTCAATATCTCAACAATTGCGAAACGAAAGCTGGAGGAAAGGAGAATTTGTTGGCTGAAGCACTTCTGCTTTTAAAAACCTTGCAGCCCAATACCCCTGGCAATCTCACTGTGAAGGAGATGCTGGAGGAGTATCGGAGGATGGATGGCATCCAATAGTACTTCGAGTACTCCTCCGGGAAGACAAAACTAAAATTGCCTAAAATTTTGGGTCCAAAACTTTAGGCAATTTAGTTCACTTTAGGCACTTACTCCGGCAATTCTTCCAGAAGAATCATCAGCTGATCCTTTCTAACCTTGTCGCCAACGGCTACCAGGACCTCTTTTACTATTCCCGTAAAAGGCATTTCAAGAATGGTTTGCATCTTCATGGCCTCGTATTTGATCAGGTTCTCTCCGGCAACAACTTCCTGACCTGGGGTCACAAAGACTTCCAGGATCGTACCGGGGATGAAGGAGCGGATTTCGTTTGGGTCGGCAGCCTGCCACTTCTTCCGCATTCCGTACTTTTTGGTATGCAGGGTGTAGTATTGTGCCGTATTGACAACGAATACCTCATATTTCGGTTTGTTTTCTTCCATGATGGTCTTAAATTTGGATCAATGTAGGATCAGAACGGAGGAATTCCGTGTTTTTTGGTTGGCCTTTTGTCCACTTTGTTCTCCGAAATTTCGAGGGAGTGAATCAAACGGGCACGTGTTTCCAGCGGTTCAATGACCTCGTCGATGTAACCCTTGGAAGCAGCAACAAAAGGATTGGCAAATTTATCCTTGTACTCCTGAATCTTCAGCTTGCGCATTTCAGCCGGATTTTCTGCTTCATCAATCTCCTTACGGAAGACAATGTTGGCGGCTCCTTCCGGACCCATTACAGCAATCTCGGCGGTAGGCCAGGCATAGACAAAATCTGCACCAAGGTGTCGTGAATTCATGGCAATGTAACCTCCGCCGTATGCTTTACGGATGATGACGGTAACTTTTGGCACAGTGGCTTCGCTGTAGGCATAGAGTAATTTCGCCCCGTGGCGGATAACCCCCGCATGTTCCTGATCCACACCTGGTAAATAGCCTGGCATATCTTCCAGGGTAACGATTGGGATGTTGAAGGCGTCGCAATAACGAATGAATCGGGCCGCCTTATCTGAGCTGTCGCAATCGAGCACCCCGGCCAGATACATGGGCTGATTGGCCACAAAACCAACCGTATTTCCAGCAATTCGGCCAAATCCGATGACCATGTTGCGGGCAAAGAGTTCCATGATCTCAAAGAAGTCAGAACTATCGGAAATAGCCTTGATGATGTCGCGGATATCGTAAGGATAATGGGGATCGCTTGGAACGATGTCTTCAATGCTGACGGGGAAAGTTGGTGCCTGCGTGGGAAAGCGAAGGGCTTTCTGTGTATTGTTCCACGGGATATAGGAAATCAGTTTCTTGATTTGTTCGAAACATTCATCTTCACTCAATGCATAAAAATGGGCATTACCTGTGATCTCGCTATGAACCAGCGCTCCACCAAGCTCTTCCATGGATATTTCTTCGCCAAGAACCGTCTTGATCACACTGGGGCCAGTGATAAACATCTTGGAGATGTTCTCAACGACGAATACGAAATCGGTGAGTGCGGGAGAATAGACTGCTCCACCGGCACAAGGACCAAGAATAACGGAAAGCTGCGGAATAACTCCCGATGCTTCGGTATTGCGGTAGAAAATCTCGCCATATCCAGCCAGTGAGTTGACACCTTCCTGAATACGGGCACCACCTGAATCGTTGATCCCAATAATTGGAACCCGCATCTTCAGGGCGTGATCCATGATTTTTGTGATCTTGCGGGCATGCATCAATCCCAATGAACCTCCGGCAACCGTGAAATCCTGTGCGTAAATGCAAACTGGCTGATTGAACATGGTACCGGTACCGATAATCACACCGTCACCGTGCAAAACCTTTTTCTCCATATCGAAGTCTTTTCCTGTATGCTCAACGAAAAGGTCGTATTCGTGGAAGGAGTTGTCGTCGAGGATCGCTTTGATCCTCTCGCGGGCTGTCTTTTTGCCCATCGCCACCTGTTTCCCTATGGCAGCTTCGCCACCACCTTGCTGTGCTTCTTTCTTTCTTCTGCGAAGGTCAAGGATGTTTCTTTTTAATGACATAATTTGTAGTTGTTTACTTATGTTTTGTCTTATATAAGAACTAATTTTTTGTCCTAGGTTTGTCCGGCAAAAATACAAAAAAAAATTGCTTTGGCTTACCTGAAGTCATATTGTGGCAGGATTGGCACGATTTCATCCCACTTTTCAAGGCAAAAAGTGAAAGGTTATTTGGATGCCCTGTTGTAGAGTGCCAGTGCTATCAAGGCATATATTATGTTAGGTAGCCAAACGGCAAGCAGAATATTAAATCCTGCTTTAAACGCAAAAATAGTACTAACCTGCATAAACATAATGTATGAAAAGCTCAACAGCATACCTAATCCAAGGTGAATTCCTATTCCACCGCGCGTTTTTCTGGAGGCCAGGGAGACGCCGATGATGGTCAGGATAAAAGTACTGATGGGGCCGGCCGTGCGCTGGTATTTCTCCTTTTCATAACTGGAGACGTTGTCAACACCACGCAATTTAAGGTCCTTGATGTATTTGTTGATTTGCCAGAAATCCATTGTCTCCTCTTTGGAATTTTGCTGTCCAAACTCGCCTGGGGTCATCCGCAAGGTAGAGTCGATTTGGGTCCCTTTGGAGATTTTTTCGACTGAACCATTCATATCCCTGACAAAATAATCGTGGATCACCCACTTCTTCTTATCTCGGTCCCATTTGATGTAATCCGCAATCAGTTTGGATTTCAGCTGCGTTCCTTCAAATTTTTCAATGGTAAATTTATAGCCAATGTCATATTTGTTGTTGTAACTTTTCATGTAAATGAAGATCCCGGGTTCCAGCTGCCTGTGGATGTTCTTATCCTGGTTGATGTATTCATTCTTGATGTAGACATTGCGGAAGTTCACCCGCGACTGCGTGGCAGGAGGGATGATGAAATTTCCCAGAATCCAGGACATCAGCGCAATGATTCCGGATGCAACCATATAAGGGCGCATCAACCTTCGGTAACTAACCCCGCTCGACTGCATCGCAATGATCTCCGAGTTGTAGGCCATCTTCGAGGTGAAATAGATGACGGCAATGAAGGTAAAAAGTGCGCTGAAGAGGTTGGTGAAATAGGGGATGAAATTGAGGTAGTAATCGACCAAAATTGCCTTGATGGGCGCCTTTTTGGAGATAAAATCATCGATGTTTTCGGAGACGTCAAAAATAATGGAGATACTGATGATCAAAGCAATGGCCAGGAAAAATGTTCCAAGGTATTTCTTGATGATGTATCTGTCTATTCTCTGTAAAAATTTCTTTGTCATCCGCTTCTGATAATTGAGGTAAACTTTTAGACTCAGAGTCTGTTTCGCATCTGAATAACCATTTGCTCCTTCCAGGGTCTAAAAGTACCCTGAATAATCTGAATTCTGGCTTCATCCACCAACCAAAGGTAAAAGGCAAGGTTGTGGATGCTGCCTATCATCGGACCTAGCATCTCCCCTGCCTGAAACAGGTGCCTTAAATAGGCTTTTGTATACTGGTGATCCACGAAGGAGCTCCCTTCCGGGTCAACTGGAGAAAAATCATCCGCCCATTTGTTGTTTCGGATGTTGATCACCCCGTTTCGGGTGAAAAGCATGCCATTTCTCCCGTTTCTCGTGGGCATCACGCAATCAAACATATCGATGCCCCTGTCGATTCCTTCCAAAATATTGACCGGATTTCCCACTCCCATCAGGTATCTTGGCTTGTCGGCAGGCAAAACTTCATTGACCACCTCGATCATGGCATACATATCCTCCTCCTTCTCTCCCACAGAGAGTCCACCGATAGCGTAGCCATCTGCGTGAAAAGTAGCCACGTGTTCGGCCGCCTTTACCCTCAGATCGGGATAAACGCATCCCTGAACAATGGGAAAGAGGGACTGGGTATAGCCATATTTTGGCTGGGTAGCAGAAAACTGGTTCATACAGCGCTCCAGCCATCGCTGGGTAAGTTCGAGCGATTTTTTCGCATAGTCATAATCAGCATCTCCGGGGGTGCATTCATCGAAGGCCATGATGATGTCGGCCCCAATGGAACGCTGAATGTCAATCACGCGCTCGGGGGTAAACATATGCCGCGATCCGTCGATGTGCGATTGAAATTTAGCCCCCTCCTCCGTGATCTTTCGGATGTCGCCCAGCGAAAACACCTGAAATCCGCCACTATCAGTCAGAATTGGCTTGTCCCATCCGTTGAAGCGGTGCAATCCGCCTGCTTTTTCCAGCACATCAATGCCGGGTCGAAGGTAAAGATGGTAGGTATTCCCCAAAATAATACGGGCCTTGATATCCTCCTTCAGATCCCTGAAATGGATTCCCTTGACCGAACCAACCGTCCCCACAGGCATAAAGACAGGTGTTTCCACGATGCCGTGATCTGTATGAAATTGTCCTGCTCTTGCACGGGAACCGATGGATGTATGCTGTAATTCGAAGTTCATTCAAAAGATTTCAAGGCGCAAAGATAGTCATAATAGCAAAATAACATTTCCGGCATCTTCCGCTCGGAATTAAAAAAATCTGACAAAAATGGGTTTCTTACCGTCGCATTATGTATTTTTGGGAACTTTTGATTGAATTATGGCTATAGAACTTTGGGGATTTCAATTTTCGATCGAAGAGATCATCGGACTGCTTTTTTTTGGGCTGGCATTTCTGGTCCAGCTCATCTATCTTATTCTGCTGATTAAGTTCATTTTCAGTGGAAAGCAGAAAAACAAGGAACCGAATCTTCCATCCGTCTCCATCATTGTTACCTCCCGGAATTATCTTGACCAGTTAAAGGAGCTGTTACCCACCCTACTCTCCCAGGATTATCCCGATTTCGAAGTGGTGGTGGTCGACGATTGTTCGACTGACGGAACAGACTGGTTGCTTGCTGAGTTGAAGATCAGTCACGGGAATCTGAAAACGACCAAGATCATCCAGGAAACCGATTTTCCCAA
>CAINVV010000129.1 GCA_903854235.1 uncultured Bacteroidia bacterium
ACTTTCCATCTGGCGAACTTTACACTCCGCTCTACGAAGGCGCCACGCCTGAAGGGCAGTCCATATATGGCGATTCGCAAACAAAAGGCATCTGGCCCAGAACGAAAGGAACAACAGGTAGGAAAGAGTTACATAATTGAATAGCATTCCAGTCCGAAGGCCAAAATGGTCTGCGAGAAAGCCTACAATTAAAGGAGTTACGGCACCACCCATGATGCCTGAACAGAGAATACCCGAAAATGAACCGTGGTGTTCGGCAATGGAGTTCATTCCAAGAGAGAACACGATCGACCACATTACAGATGCACAGAATCCCATCGCGATGAAGGCATAGAAGGAAATTTTAGGGTCCGGTGTGAAGAGTGCCGTTGCAAGGCAAGTCATCGCTCCAAGAATGAAAATTCGGATAACAATCTTACTGTCAATCAGTTTTAATAATCCCAGTCCAAGGATGCATCCAATGGTCATCAAACCCCAATACCATTGTACAGCCTGAGCCCCTTCTACTTCCGGACGCAAACCATGGTAAGTTCGCAGAAACTCAGAGATCCAGTTGGCTACCCCCTGTTCTGTTCCAACGTAGGCAAATATTCCAAAAAAAAACATGATGACGGTTTTGTTCTTCAGCAGATGGACGATGGAGGCCCAGTCGCCGGTTTTTTCTTCCTCATTCAATTCCACTTTAGGAAATTTCGAAAAGGCCACTACGAAAATCATGACGAAGGCAATGGCAGCAAAGACCCAATAAATGGAGATCCAGGTAAGATTCGCCGGCACCAGCGTTCCGAGATATTTGACTACGCTGTTGGGAGTCCCCTGCGGACCAAGTTCCCCAACGAGGTAGGTGTAGAGCATCGGACTTAGAAAGGAGGCACCTCCGAAAAATAGTTGCGCCATTACGGAGTTAAAGGCAAAATGCTCTTCCCCTCCGGAAACACGCAATAGCGGATTGATGGCAACCTGCAGAATGGCCATACCTGCTCCAATGAAAAAGAGGGATCCCAGCATCACCCCAAATTTGGGGACCAAACCAAAGATCAGGGCTCCAGCAAAGGCTGAAATAAAGGCCACCATCATCACCTTTTTCTCCTTGAAGCGCTCTGTCATCAAACCAGCAGGAATGGACATCACCCCATAGGCAATGAAAAAGAAGAGTGGCAAAAAGGCAGCCATCGTGTTGCTGGCATGAAAATCATCCTTGGCAGTTGGCAGGATGGCTCCCAATATATTTGTCAGGAAAGAGATCACAAAAAAGACGATAAAGACCAGAAATACGATGTAATAGTTTCGTTTCATGAATATTGATTTAGAAATTTGATTTTATTGTTTGATCATTGGTAAAGCGGCGGCTCCAAATATGGCCGAATTTTCCAATTCTGATACATCAATTTTGATGTTGGCCAATACACTGCTGTAGGCAAAGTCCTGCATGGCCTGGTACATCGCCTCCTTGAAGAAATCGAATGATTGTGCCACTGAGCCCCCCAGGATGATTACCTCCGGATCATAGGCATAGAGGATCGACTTGAGCGATTCGCCCAAATGAAAGCCGTATTCTGCAAAAAGCTTCAGGGCAGATGGATCACCCGCCATGGCTTGTTTGTAAATTTCGATGGCCTTTACTTTCTTTTCATCGGTAAAGAACTGGCCGCTTGCATAATACTCCACGTTGTGCAGCAGGTAGGGAACATTTCCAAACTCTCCGGCACCACAGTTGGAGCCTTCGTATAATTTACCATTGAATATCAAGCCACAGCCAAGCCCCGTTCCAAGGGTTACGCCAACAATGTTCTTGAAGGATTTGGCCTTGCCGAAATACTTTTCTCCAACGGCAAAACAATTCGCATCGTTGTTAACAAATACAGGAACCTTGTAACGACTCTCCAGCAAATCTTTGACAGGAACCACTTTCCAGGATGGGATATTAGTCACGTCGTAGACAATTCCCTTCTCAACATCCACTACGGAGGGAACCCCAACACCAATGGACAAGGTCGCGGAATTGAAGCAACCGTCAATGACGGCATAAATTTGGTTCATCACCTCCTCTACGCTCCCTTTGGAGGGTGTTGGAAGTTTGGTGAGCTGTACAATCTCGTCATTGACTATTCGTCCTGCACGGATATTTGTTCCGCCAAGGTCCACTCCCAGGATGTTTGCAACGGTTTCCATTTGTGTAAAAGTAGTTTTTGATTTTAGCGATTCGATTCTTAAGTGGTAAAAATAAGAAAAAACCGACTAGAAGCAGTAATCGTTTGATCCTATTCGCTATATTTATGCCTAAAGAAAAGAATATTCAACCAAATGGATGTCAAAATTGAAGCAGGCTGGAAGAGTCGTTTGGCCGATGAGTTTAATCAACCCTATTTCCTGGAATTGACCAATTTTGTCAGGGAGGAATATACCACCCGACAGATATTTCCACCTGCAAAACTTATATTTCACGCTTTCGATCAATCACCCTTCGATCAGACCAAAGTGATTATCCTCGGACAGGATCCCTATCACGGTTCGGGTCAGGCGCACGGACTGTGTTTCTCCGTCCCCGATGGAATCGAATTGCCTCCCTCGCTGCAAAATATTTTCAGGGAGATTAGTCAGGATCTTGGTCTTCCTTCCCCTGCCAGCGGTAATTTGGATCGTTGGGCCTCACAAGGTGTGTTGCTGCTAAATTCCACTTTAACCGTTCAGGCAAATAGGGCAGGTTCGCATCAGAACCAAGGATGGGAACGTTTTACGGATCGGGTCATCAGCCTGTTGGCCGAAGAAAAAGAGCACCTTGTATTTATATTATGGGGGTCATTTGCACAAAAGAAGGGTGAACTCATCAACAGAAACAGGCATCTGGTACTTACTTCCCCTCACCCATCTCCCCTCTCTTCCTACCGGGGATTCTTCGGGAACAAGCATTTCAGCAAAACCAATGCCTATTTGGAGTTGCACGGCATCCTGCCAATAGCCTGGTAATTTGCTAATTTGCTAATGGTCTGAAGGTGATATTTGTGTAGAGAGCAGCATGCAGATTGTTAGAAGAAATTTGGGATAAAACCAATCTATTCTATAGCTATTTTTCCAACCAAGAAAAGTTAATCATTATTTCATTGATTTATTATCAACACCAAACGAACAACTGTATCACTCGCCAATTAGCACATTAGCACATTTTCTCGGCGGCAATGAGTTGATCTGGTTTTCCAAGATCCATCCAGGTTTCAGAAGTATCCTGGTATCCATAAATGGCTTCGCTCTTTGCCAACCGGAGGTACAGGTCAATGATTGAAAACTTTCCGGTTTCCGTAATCAGCGACAGCAAACCTGGTTCAATGATCTGGATTCCGCTAAAAGCAAAATTCTTTGGCTGGTCGAATGGTCTGCTGATTTTAACCTCTCCGGTTTTCTGATTTTTCCATCCCGAAAGCATCATGTTCTGATCAAAGAGGAGGTATCTGTCTGTGGGCCTTTCCCTCACTGCCAGAGTAGCCAGTCCGCCCTTTTCCAAATGAAAGACGGAAAGTGATTTCAGATCGATGGTGCTGAGCACATCCACGTTGTATAGAAGGAAGGGTTCCTTGCTTCCCAGTAGTTCTTTTGCTTTCAAAAGTGCCCCACCAGTATCCAAAAGTTGGTCGCGCTCATCGGAAAGAGTTAACGGCAAATTAAAATTTTGTTTCGATTTTAGAAATTCAAGAATCTGATCGCCAAAATGGTGTACGTTGATGACGATTTCTGAGACTTCGAGTTCATTTACCTTTCTGATCGCCCTTTCCAACAAGGTGATTCCATTTAGTTCGACCAGCGCCTTGGGCCTTTCCAGCGTAAACGGCGCCAGTCTGGTTCCCAATCCGGCAGCCAGGATAAATGCTTTCATTGAAAATGATCCCTTTAGTTATTCAATTTTACGGGTTTACAAACCTTCTCCTCTTTCTTCGCCACCCGTCCGCACTTTTTACATTCGTATTTGGGATGCTCAGGCTTTTCGTAATCCTTCACCTCACATTTTTTCTTGCTCATGATTGCTCAGTATCTTGATTAGAAGTGTATACCACAGATGGATAATTTGGTTACAGTTTGAAATGGATAAAAAGTTTGAAGGGCTTAAAATATTTGAACCACTAAACAATTATTGATTACCCATTCAAACTACCTCAACTATTCGAACTAATCTTGTTCCCTGTGATGCAAAACGACCCGTACCGGAAAATGTTCTTTCACGTGTGCTGCCATTCTTTCTGCGGAATAGACGGAACGGTGCTGACCTCCGGTGCAACCGAACTGAACCGAGAGATGTGAAAATTTTCTGTCTAGGTATCCGGCTACGCTTTGATCGACCAATTGAAAGGTCGCTTTCAAAAATGCATCGACTTCCGGATAAGCTTCAAGGTATTCGATTACCTCCTTGTCTTTTCCTGTTAGCTTCTGATATTCAAGCAATCTTCCGGGATTTGGCAAGGCTCGACAATCAAACACAAAACCCCCTCCGTTTCCTGATGGATCTGCAGGGATTCCCTTTTTATAGGAGAAACTGGTAATTGAAACGGTCAGTTCTGTCTCCCTGACGGCAATATTTTTAAGCACTTCTGATTCCGAAAGTGAATTTAAAACGGAATAGAGTTCCGTCAATTGAATGGGAATGTCGATCTTTTTCATCACCAGTCCCAAATTCTCGAGGGCAAACGGAATGCTTTTCAAAAAATGGGCTTTCTTCTCGTAAAAGCCCCTGAATCCATAGGCTCCCATAGCCTGCATGATCCGGATCAGCACGTATCCGTAGAAATACTGTTTGAATTCTTTCCTATCAACAGGATGGATTTCCACCAGATGGTCGAGGTATTCTTCTATCAACTCCTCCCTGACAGATTGAGGAATATCCGCCTTCGCATCGTAAAGAAGGGAGGCAAGATCGTATTGCAGTGCTCCCCTGCGACCTCCCTGGTAATCGATAAACCAGGGCTCTCCGTGGCGCAGCATGATGTTCCTGCTCTGAAAATCCCGCATCATAAAGAAATTGCTCTCCGCCTTTAACAGATAATCACAAAAAGAAACATAATCGTCTTCCAGGGCCTGCTCATCGAAGCTCACCTTGGCCAGTTTCAGAAAATAGTATTTGAAATAATTGAGGTCCCACATCATCGACTGTCGGTCGAAGGCTTTTCTCGGATAACAGTAGCTGAAATCAATCTCCTTACTTGCCGTAACCTGAATAGTGGGAAGTATCCTGACTACTTTGCGGTAGGCATCCAGGATCTCGGATGAAAATCCTTTCTGGGTTCGCGTTTCAGACAAAAAGGCGAATAGTGTCTCGTCTCCCAAATCTTCCTGAAGGTAGATGCGGGCCTGCTGATCGTATTCGTATATATCCGGAACGTTGACCCCACTCGCCCGGAGGTGACGGGAGAAACTGACGAAGGCATTGTTCTCCTTTTCGTCTTCGTTCCAGGTACCAATGGCATTGAAATGTATGCTTTTTACCCGAAGGTATTCCCGGTAGGAGCCCGAAGGAGGAAGCATCTCCAGGGAAGTGACCTCTTCCGAGAACCGCTGCTGAAAGAGGTGGATTAGTTTTTGTTCGGTTATTTTCTTCAAGGGTTGAGATTTAAGGCAAAAATACCAAAAAAAAACCGTCCCAATGATTGAGACGGCTTTTTATCGTTTGGAAAAATGATTTCAGAAACTTTGATCGTGACTGTCGCCAATTATTCGGCAACAACTTCAAATTCAAGCTCAACCACTACTTCGCGGTGGAATTTCACCTTGGCAGTATGTTTTCCAATTTCCTTGATAGAATCTTCCTTGATGGTGATCTGTTTGCGATCGACTTCAAAACCCTTTTCTTTCAGCGCTTCAGCAACCTGAATGTTGTTGACCGAACCAAAAATCTTACCGGTGGTGCTGGTTTTTGCGCCAATCACGATGGTAATTGATTTCAGGATCTCAGCTTGTTTCAAAGCTTCCTCTTTCAGTTTTGCCTCCTTGTGAGCGCGTTGTTTCAGGTTCTCAGACAAAACCTTTTTTGAAGACGTCGTGGCCAGAATAGCCAATTTCTGGGGGATCAGGTAATTACGACCATATCCGTTCTTGACAACTACCACATCGTCTTTGCTACCCAGATTTGTAACATCCTGAAGCAGAATAATTTCCATTTTCGTACCTCCTATTAATTATTTTAACAAATCTGTTACATAAGGCAGCAATGCGATCATACGTGAACGCTTGATTGCCTGTGATACTTTACGCTGGTATTTCAAAGAAGTACCGGTAATCCGACGAGGTAAAATTTTACCCTGCTCGTTGAGAAACTTTTTCAAGAATTCAGGATCTTTGTAATCCACATACTTGATACCGTTCTTTTTGAAACGACAATATTTCTTCTTTTTTACTTCAACCGAAGGTGGAGTAAGATATCTGATTTCACTGGAATTTGTGCTCATGACTTAGTTTTCAGATTGAGTTTTAGCATTTACTTTCTTTCTTCTCTTTTCTGCATACGCGGCAGCATATTTCTCCAATTTCACGGTTATGAAACGGATGATACGTTCGTCACGGCGAAACTCAATCTCGAGTTTTCCAATGAAGGCAGGATCAGCTTTGAATTCGAGGAGTTGATAAAACCCTGTCGATTTCTTTTGAATGGGATAAGCCAATTTTTTCAATCCCCAACTTTCTTCATGAATCAGCTCACAACCATGGGAGGTGAGAAGATCCTTGAACTTTCCTACCGCTTCCTTCATCTGAGCATCAGATAAAACGGGAGTAGTAATGAAAACGGTTTCGTACTGGTTCAACATACTTTTAAAATTTTACATTCAACAATATATACTCCTAATTTGAGTGGCGCAAAAATACACATCTTTTCGCTTTATACAAACTGTCAATCAATTATTTTTGAGATTTATCCCTGCCAGGGAGAAGGTTTGTGTAAGCGCCCGTTTCGGCCAACAGTTCCTGCCGCTGGTGAATGACCAAAAAACCTACATAATGAGGCTGTTCCCGAATAATTCTATGACGAAATGGTTGGAATAGTCCATAAAAACAAAAAGAGCTGGTTGGACAACCGGCTCTTTGATAGTTTAGATAGATTAAACACTTAGTTTTAGTAAAAGACGATAACAACGTTTCATTTCATTTCATCGACTAAATTAAATCTTTTTCTTAAAATATGTTAAGATATTGTCATCTGTTGGCATGAAAAATGAATAAATTAAGAAATGAAAATTTTATTTGCTTGAATTTCAGTGATATAATACACTGTTGAAAAATAATGTTTTACAACAGCTTTTTTAACATTTCAATAATTTAGGGCATCTTCCTCCCTGTTTTGTGAAAATAAGGAGAGCCTCAAAACGAACCAAATTATCTTATCAGAAATTAGTTTGGCCAACAATTTCCGCTTCAGTGGCAACGCAGGCAGCCACAAATTTTACCAGGGAGTGAATTTATCCCTCATATTTTTGATAAAACTAGATATTAACCTTACTTTGTATAAGAATATACCTATTTAATTACTGTGGAAATTTTTTGTGCTGCCAACTTATTGAATGGGGCCATCCTTTTTGTCCTCCTTTCAGTCTGCTTGATTTTAGCCCTACCGGGTAAATATCGGTACTTGCCTGTTCTGCTTTCTGTTTTAACCACCTCTGTGGCAACCGGATGGTTGTCTGTTTATGCGCTTTTATGGCAGCCCGTCGAACTTACTTTGCAATTTGGCAGTTTTGCGGGGAATGTTCTGCTTCAGATTGACGGACTATCGGCCTGGTTCATCCTGATTGTCAATTTTACGGTCCTGACCGGATTTTTCTACGGGATGGGATATTTGAAAAGCTACAAAGTTTCAGGTTCACGCCTTTCCTTCCATTGGATCCTGTTCCTGATTTTTCATGTTTCGATGCTTTTTGTGTGCATGCTTCAGAATGGGTTTGCCTTTCTGGTGGTTTGGGAAATCATGTCACTTAGTTCAATGCTGCTTGTTTTTTTCGACCACGAGAATCCAAAAACCTTCAAGGCAGCCTTGAACTATTTCGTTCAGATGCATGTCAGTGTCACCTTCCTGACCATCGGATTCATCTGGGTGTATCACTTGACAGGATCCTTCAGCTTTGAAGCCATTCAAACAGTTTTCCGGTCCAACCAAAATTTGTGGCTTTTTTTACTCTTCTTCACCGGGTTTGGCATCAAGGCAGGGTTTATTCCCTTTCATAGCTGGCTGCCACACGCCCATCCTGCAGCACCTGCCCACATTTCAGGAATTATGTCGGGCGTTATTGTAAAGCTTGGAATCTATGGAATTCTACGAATGATCTCTTTTTTGACTACCGACTTCCTGCTTTTGGGGCAGATTATATTGACACTTTCCTTATTAACCGGATTATATGGCATTCTCAATGCGGCGGTTCACAGGGATTTCAAACGAATGCTGGCCTATTGCACCATAGAGAACATCGGGATCATCGGGATGGGAATTGGCATTGGCATGATTGGGATCGGACTAGATGCACCCATGATGTACTACCTGGGTTTCGGTGGAGCACTCCTGCACGTCTTGAATCATTCCCTTTTCAAATCCCTGCTTTTCTATGCAGCCGGATCTGTTTATCAGCAAAGTCACACCCTCAACATGGAGAATTTGGGAGGGTTGATCAAGTCCATGCCAAAAACAGCCGTTATTTTTCTGGTTGGTGCGCTTGCCATCGGCGGATTGCCTCCATTCAATGGATTTGTTTCTGAATTTCTCATTTACAGCGGGTTGATTGCCGGGGTTCATACCAGCAGCATCAGTCAAATTGTCTTATTCGTCCTCTCCCTTGCCGGATTGAGCTTCATAGGCGGGTTGTCACTATTGACTTTCACCAAGGCATTCGGGACCATTTTTCTTGGACAACCGCGTACAAAACTGCCTCATCCCCCAAAGGAAGTCTCCTTGCTGATGCTTGTCCCGCAATACATCATCCTGGCAATGATGGTGAGTATTTCCATCTTCCCAATCGGATACATGACCGTTATTGGCCATTTGCTAACACTGATTCATCCGATGCACGCCGATCAGACTATCCTCAAGGACATTTCCAGTACCACCCTGCAGATTAGCTTATATTCCCTGCTTCTGACTGGAATCATTGCCGGAATTTGGCTGTTGCGAAAGGTCATACTCGGACACAGGAGTGAAAGGATCGATGCCACCTGGGGATGTGGATATGTCGCTCCAAACAGCAGACAGCAGTACACTGGAAAATCATTCTCCAAACCATTGGGCAAAATATTCAACTCCATTCTGATAGAGAAGAAACAGTATGAGGAACTGGACCGCGGCGAGCTATTTCCAGGCAAAAAATCTTACATTTCGCATTACCAAGATTTTTTTGAACACAACCTGATCAAACCCATTACCGAAAAAATGGTTTTTTCAGCCAACTATTTCAGTTTTGTACAAAATGGAAGGATACAATCCTATGTTCTCTATGGCATCGTTTTTATGCTGGCCATGGTCATTCTTTCCATATTAAATGTGATGGCATGAGCCCGATTACTGTATTTGTGCTGATTCCGTTCGCCGGAATGGTGCTGCTTCCCTTTCTCAGGATGAAGTGGAAAGGCATTCTTACGCTGGCGCTGTTGGCTATCAACGTAGTAATCTCCAGTTATCTGGCAGTCGGTAGTCTTTGTGGTGAATCAAATTCTCTCATTTTGCCGGGAAGTTATGTAACAGGGCCAATACCGATCAGGATAGATGCCTTGTCGGGCTGGTTCATGCTCATCATCAATCTGATATTTTTAACAGGTGCCCTGTATGGGTATTCTTATCTGAGAACCTATAAAAAGCAGCAAAATAACCTCACGCTGCACAGTATCACTTTTTTGTTGCAGCATGCCTCCATCGTTAGCATTTGTGTCATCCAGAACAGTTTTGTTTTCCTTATTGCGTGGGAAATACTCGCCTTAACCTCTTTTGTCCTGATCATTTTTGAACATGAAAATCCGGTCACCATCAAGGCGGGAATCAATTATCTGATTCAGGCCCATTTCTCCATTGTTTTTCTGATGATCGGATTTCTTTGGGTCCTGAACAAAACAAACAGCTTCGATTTTCAGGCGATCACTGAATACACCTCTACTCTTCCCGGCTCTGCGTCGCTGATTCTATTTCTCTGTTTCTTTATTGCCTTTGCCATCAAGGCAGGTTTTGTTCCCTTTCACACCTGGTTACCCTATGCACATCCGGCAGCTCCCCCGCATATTTCAGGGATGATGTCAGGCGTGATTATCAAGATCGGCATCTATGGCATTCTTCGTATGCTATTGCTGGTTAAAACAGATTTGATCGGTGCAGGATACCTGATCCTGATCGCATCTGTCATCTCTGGTTTATACGGCGTAATGCTCGCCATCATTCAGCACAACCTCAAGAAATTGCTGGCCTATCACAGCATTGAGAACATCGGGATCATTGGTATCGGCATTGGCATTGGCTGCATTGGATTGGGAAACGGAAACCAGGTGCTTGCCACGCTGGGATTTGCCGGAGCAATGTTGCATACCTTGAACCATTCGCTGTTTAAATCCATCCTTTTTTTTACAGCAGGAAATGTCTACCAAGCCACCCATACCATGGAGATAGAGAAACTGGGTGGTCTGATCCGGAAACTGCCTCAAACGGCTCTGCTATTTCTGGTTGCGGCCATTGCCATATGCGGCATTCCACCATTTAATGGATTTGTTTCCGAATTCATCATCTACACGGGTTTGTACAACTGGTTGTCAAACGGAACCTTGTTCTCACTGCTTGCTGCCATCTTTTCCACCATCGGATTGGTTTCGATCGGCGGACTGGCAATGATTTGCTTCACCAAGGCATTCGGAATTATTTTTCTGGGGACCGAGCGGCATCCTGTACCTGAAACCTGCCGGGAAGTCTCCTTTCTGCAGCTCTTGCCTTCCTACATTCTTACTTTTTTTATCCTCCTGATCGGTGTTTTCCCTCTGCTGTTTATCAGAATGCTCTCCCTACCTGTGAGCCTCTTTACCGGTCATGCAGCGCTGGCAATTGCTCCGTTGCAGGCATCTGCCTTCGACTCCCTACAACCAATTAGCCTGGCAGCCTGGATCTTGATTGTGCTGGTTGGTGCCATTTATGGTTTCAGAAAACTGGTACTCAAGTCACGTCCTGTTGAACACGGTCCAACCTGGGGCTGTGGGTACGTGGCTCCAACTTTCAAACAACAATACACCGCCGGTTCTTTTGTCAGAACCTACAGTAAACTATTTGCTCCGGTTCTGTTGGTGGAGAAGGAAGAAAAAATCGCGAAGGGTATTTTCCCTTCTGAAGCAAAATACCAAACCCACTCTTATGATAAATTGGAAAGAGGATTGATTGACAGACTGCTCAAATGGAACAAAAACTTCATGGGTAGGTTTGTCTTTTTAAACAACGGAAGATTACAGTTTTACAT
>CAINVV010000130.1 GCA_903854235.1 uncultured Bacteroidia bacterium
AGGAATAGGATAAATATTGTAAATACATTTAAGTTAGCAACCATGCAAAATATGCAAATTATACCGCTCGATTATTACATTTTCTTCTGCTCAGCCTTGTTTGCCATAGGGGTGGTTGGAGTGTTGGTCAAACGCAATGCACTGGTCATCTTCATGTCGATAGAGCTGATGCTGAATTCAGCAAACTTGCTTTTGGCTGCTTTCTCGGCCTACCGGAATGATCCGGCCGGACAGATTTTCGTCTTTTTTATCATGGTGGTTGCAGCCGCCGAGGTGGCCATCGGCCTTGCCTTGCTGGTAATGATCTATCGGTCGACGCATACGATCGATATCAACGTGCTCAATAAATTGAAATGGTAAACAAAAAGATATTACGTTATGTTTGAATACATCTGGCTGGTTCCCCTCTTCCCGTTGATCGGGTTTCTGCTGACAGCCTTTAACTTCAGGCGGTTCAAGGGTATTACGGCAGGGGTCGTTGCCTCGGTGATGGTACTGTTGCCATTTATTTACTCGCTCATACTGTTTAGTCAATTGGCATCTGGCGCTGTAAGCCAGACCATTGATCTTTTCAGCTGGATCAGTTTCAACCAGCTTTCCATCCCGTTCTCCTTCCTGGTAGACCGCCTTTCTGCCCTGATGTTGCTTATTGTGACTGGCGTTGGTTTTCTGATCCATGTCTATTCGATAGGATACATGAAAGAGGATGCCGGATTCAACCGCTTCTTCGCCTACATGAACCTCTTTGTGTTTTTTATGCTGTTGCTGGTGCTGGGCTCCAACTACCTGATCCTGTTTATCGGGTGGGAAGGAGTAGGTCTCTCCTCCTATTTGCTGATCGGTTTCTGGTTCAAAAATCAGGATTTCAACAATGCCGCCAAGAAGGCTTTCATCATGAACCGGATCGGTGACCTGGGATTCTTACTAGCACTCTTCCTTCTGGTTCAACAGTTTGGAACTCTCAATTTTGCAGAGATATTTGCTAAAAGTTCAACCATCCCGGTAGGAAGTGCAGCCATCACCTGCATCACCTTGCTGCTGTTCGCGGGTGCCGTCGGTAAAAGCGCGCAGATACCGCTCTTCACCTGGCTTCCCGATGCCATGGCCGGTCCGACGCCGGTTTCTGCCCTGATTCACGCGGCCACGATGGTGACGGCTGGAATATACATGATTGCCCGTTCCAACCTGCTTTTCGTGCTTTCGCCGGTTACGATGACGGTCATCTCCGTGATTGGAATCACCACAGCCCTGATGGCGGGTAGCATTGCGATGCTGCAGAACGACATCAAAAAAATACTGGCCTATTCGACGGTGAGCCAACTTGGATTCATGTTCGTGGCCCTGGGTGCCGGCGCCTTCACCGGTGCCATGTTCCATCTCACCACCCACGCCTTCTTCAAGGCACTGCTCTTCCTGGCAGCAGGAAGTGTTATTCACGCATTGCATGGCGAACAGGACATACGCAAGATGGGTGGACTGAAAGAGAAGATTCCGGTTACCTTCTGGCTGTTTTTAATTGGCTCGCTGGCCATTGCCGGAATTCCGCCGTTTGCCGGCTTTTTTTCAAAAGACATGATCTTGTCGGGAGCCTTTCACGCAAGTCCGGTTTTGTGGTTATTGTCCGTCGTTGCCGCCTTGATGACTGCTTTTTACATGTTTAGGCTACTTTTCGTCGTATTCTGGGGAAAACCTGCCCTTGTGGAGAATCCAAAGCATCCAGTACACGAATCTCCCAAATCAATGACCATCCCGATGTCAGTTTTGGCTCTTCTTTCTCTTGTTGGCGGATTGGTTGGCATTCCCGAGCTTCTGGGTGGATCTGATCGAATCGGAATTTTTCTTTCTCCGGTTTTTGCCGCTTCCGAACAGATGGTGAAGCACACCGGAGAGGCGGTCAGCGAACAAACCGAATTCTGGCTGATGTCGCCTGTTTTTCTGATTCTTGTGGTGATTTTCCTGGTATACCGTTTTTACATCCTGAAACCAGTTACAGAAGCCGCTGAACCAAAACGTTCATTTTTGGCCAATCTCGTCTTCCGGAAATTCTATGTGGATGAGCTTTACGAAGCGGTAATTCAAAAACCGATTGCTTCCTTGTCTACCTTCTTTCACGATGTAGTCGAGGTAAAAATGATTGACAGATTTGTCAACCAAACTGGCACCTTTGTGGTGTGGGTCGGCCGAAACATCCGCTACATCCAGACAGGAAATGTAGGCGCCTATCTTTTCTACATGGTGATCAGCATCATCCTGATCCTATTCTTTAACCTGTTTAATAAATAACCATGTTAATCGGACTACTCATAACCATCCCACTGCTGGCCTCCCTGCTGCTCTTTGCCTTGAAGGACCGGCCGGCTGTAAACAGGAAAATAGCACTTGGCTCTTCTCTGATTACTTTTGTAATTGCCGGAATGGTTTTGGTGCAATATCTTGCCGATCCAATGGGATATCCGGTCTTTCATCCGGAGATCTTTCATTCGCTGGGGATTGAATTTTCGCTTGGATTGGATGGATTGAGTATGTTGCTCATCCTGCTGACCACCTTTCTTTTCCCGATCATCATCTATTCCGGATTTGGAAACGAAACGGAACGGCGCAGCAGTTTTTATGCACTCCTGCTCCTGATGGAGATGGCACTGATCGGTGTATTTACGACTACCGACATCCTCTTGTTCTACATTTTCTGGGAGATTGCACTGATTCCCATCTTTTTTGTCGCGATCCTCTGGGGAGGTGAAAATGCCAAATTCATCACCTTTAAATTTTTCATGTACACCTTGGTCGGCGGACTCTTTATGCTGGTAGCCATCGTCTTTTTATATGTGAAGACCCCTGGACCACACTCTTTCGCCTTTGCCGATTTTTACAAGGTGGTGCTGGATCCTTCTGCCCAGAAATGGCTTTTTCTGGCCTTCTTCCTCGCTTTTGCGATTAAAATACCCATTTTTCCCTTTCATACCTGGCAACCCGGCCTCTATTTCACAGCACCGACCCAAGGCACGATGCTCCTTGCAGGTATCATGCTGAAAATGGGGGTCTACGGATTGCTGCGCTTCGTGCTGCCGCTCTTCCCCGGTGCCCTGAACGACCTTGGTTTGTATGCCATCCTGTTGTCGATCACCGGAATTGTATATGCATCAGTCATAGCGATCCGTCAGAATGAGTTGAAAAGGCTGATTGCCTACTCCTCACTGGCCCACGTCGGATTGATTGCCGCCGGTGTCTTTTCCCGTACGTTCAATGGACTGGAAGGAGCGATGCTGCAGATGATTTCCCATGGGGTGAACATTGTTGGCCTGTTTTTTTGTTACGAGATCATCGTTCGCAGAACCAAAACCGGCAACATTGCATCTTTGGGTGGTATTGCTTCGAAAGCACCGGTTTTCTCCGCCTTTTTCATGATCATCCTGCTTGGCAGCATTTCACTGCCGCTTTCAAACAGTTTCATTGGTGAATTTTTACTGCTTTTGGGCGTTTTCGAATACAATGGCTATTTGGCTGCAGTAGCAGGATTGACCATTATTCTGAGTGCGGTATACATGCTTCGGATGTACCAGCACACGATGTACGGAGAGGTGAAAGAGGCCACAGCGGGGTTTACAGACCTGACCAGGCAGGAGATCGCGGTGCTGGTGCCTATTGTGCTGATTATTTTGTGGATCGGCATCTATCCGCATCTTTTCCTCGGACTGGCAGAACCAGCGGTGAAAAGCATTCTGGCATTTTATCATTGATTCTAAAATATTAACCTCAGGACTTTGCGTAAATAACTCGATGGTCCGAAGTTTTATAAAGAAATATTTAAATAATTCTCATGAAGGCAATTGTAGCCCTTACGATACTGGCAGTTCTGGTGATGTTTTTCGGTGTACGGAAGATGAAGAAAGTCCTGCTGCCGCTGATATTTGTCGGCCTGATTATTACCATGATTCTAAACATCCGTGAGTGGGGCACTTCCGTGCATTATTTCAACGAAATGTTTGTAGCGGATAACTTCAGCATCGCCTTCAGCTCCATCCTGATCCTGATCGGTATTCTGATCTTCATGTTTGCCAACATTTATTACAAGGGGGTTGAACGGCCCCTCGAAGATATCTATGCCTTGATTCTGTTTGCCCTGATTGGTGGCATCGTGATGGCCTCCTTCGGCAACCTGATCCTATTCTTCGTCGGACTCGAAACCCTCTCCATCTCGTTCTATGTGTTGGCAGGTAGTAAAAAATTCGACATAGCGTCGAACGAGGCTGCGATGAAATATTTTCTGACCGGATCCTTTGCCACCGGCTTTTTGCTCTTTGGTATTGCCCTGGTTTATGGCGTCTCCGGCTCTTTCAACCTCGAGGCCATCAATGCTTATGTAGTCTCTTGCCATGGCAGCGTGCCGATGCTTTTCATTGCAGGGATGCTACTGATTTTTATTGGAATGTCCTTTAAAATTGCGGCAGTGCCCTTCCATTTCTGGTCGCCCGATGTATACACCGGTTCACCCACCCTGATCACGGCCTTTATGACCACGGCAGGAAAGGTAGCCAGTGTGGCGGCTTTTTACCGTCTGATATCCATTGCCTTCATCTCCCTCCATTCGGAACTGGTTGCCACCCTGACGGTGATTTCAGTAGCCACGATGGTAGTCGGAAACCTTTCGGCCGTGTATCAGGACAACCTTAAACGGATGTTTGCCTATTCGGGGGTGGCGCAGTCGGGTTACTTGCTGATGGCGATGATCGTTTTAGGGCCCAAATCGGCCGGAATACTGCTCTTTTTTGTACTCAGCTATGTGATTGCCACCATCACTGCATTCGCGGTGCTGATGCTGATTCGTGAGGAAAGAGGCACCTTTTTCATTCCTGCCTTCCGGGGATTGGCCAAAAACAATCCGGTGGAGGCCTTTGCCATGGCCATTGCGATGATGTCGCTGGCAGGGATTCCGCCGTTGGCGGGATTTATGGCCAAATACAATTTGTTTGTGCTGGCCGCCGAAGGAGGTTATACCTGGCTGGTCGTGGTGGCCATCATCGGATCCATGATCAGCATCTATTTCTATTTCAAACCCATCCTGGCAAGCTATTTTTCGGAAGGTGAGCCACAACACAAGATCGAATCGAGCATAAATTTCAAATTCAACATCATCATCTGCACCATCCTGATGATCGTGCTGGGATTTTTGCCCCAGGTGATTATCAATTTGCTCTGATAGGCAGACTGGGAGGACTATAAGACTGTAGGACTATAAGACTAGGAGAAAATAGTGGAG
>CAINVV010000131.1 GCA_903854235.1 uncultured Bacteroidia bacterium
AATCCGGCATTGAATGCGCTCTTTTTTACCAAAACACTGGCGGAATATTGGTGGACGAGTGATCTCCGCGGCGATGAAGCAAACTATGTTTGGGTGGTAAATGCTGGAGGAGGCATCGGGGCACATCCCAAATCGGAAACGATCAGTGCGGGAGGCACGAAGAAATTTCATGTCAGGGCAGTACGGACTGCCGTTGCCAGAACCATTCCTGCCATCCATTTCAAGGACAACGGAGATGGAACGATTACAGACAATTATACCGGACTGATCTGGCAGAAGATGCAATCCTCCACGCTTCTTTCCTGGGAGGAGGCGTTGAATTATGCCCTTGGACTATCCTTGACAGGGATGACCGATTGGCGAGTTCCGAACATCAAAGAGTTACAGTCGCTTAACGATGAAAAATTAGTCAAACCCTCCTTTAATAAAATTTATTTCCCAAATATTCTCTCCGGGAATTTCTGGAGTTCAACCTCTCAGGTAAATGCCACAAACAGGGCCTGGGATCTCAACGTTGATTACGGGATCGTTTCCTACTCGGATAAGACCATCAAGGAAAATGTGATCTGTGTACGGGGAGGCAGCAAATAGTGCTTCTAAAAAGACTTTAACAGATAAAAGAACAACCTAACAGTAATGATATTTAGTAAGATAATAAAACATTCCCTGATCGCTGCAGTAGTACTAATGTCCTGTTCAAAAGCCAATGAAACCGTAAAGCAGGAGGTGGTGACGGAAGCACCCGTGGTTACGGTTGCAACCAAAGGATATTCGGTCATACTTGGCAGACCCACGAATGTGGCCGTTACGGTAAGTATTCTTTTCGATCAGGTTTCGGAAGTCTACTGGGAGTATGGGACTACCTCCGGAAGTTATCTGCAGAAAACGGTGACCTCTACCTCCATCAAGGACACACCTTTGGAAAGCGAAATCGGCAATCTGAATGCCAATACAAAATATTACTACCGGACGAGATTTCGGGTGGCGGGTTCATCCTCCACTTTCGAGGCTGGTCCGGAACAATCCTTCGAAACTCAGCGATCACCAGGAAGCTCTTTTACCTTCACCATTGAAGCCGATGAACATCTGTATGACAAAAAAGGAGTATTGAGTATCTATCAGATTTGTCTGAACAATCAGGCTCTCGACAAGCCGGACTTTATGTTCTCCCTGGGAGATACCTTCGGGGATGACCACCAGGCAACTACCATTACCTCCGCTCAGTTGGATGCACTGCACAAATATTACAGGCCATTGCTTGGTACGATCTGTGGATCTGTTCCTTTCTTTTTCTGCCTGGGCAACCACGAAGGTGAAAATAATTACTACATGGGGTTAGCTCCACCCAACAACCTGGCCATCAATGGAACCCTGTGGCGAAAATTCTATTACCCGAATCCTCTCCCCAATGGGTTTTACAGTGGGAATACAGAGAGTGAAGCATGGGGTATTTCCCAACCCGAAAACTACTATGCCTGGACCTGGGGAGATGCCCTGTTTGTTGTGCTGGATGTTTATCGCTATCAAAGCACGGTGAATCCAAAACCCGAGGGATGGGACTGGACCCTGGGACAAACCCAGTACAACTGGTTAAAAACCACACTCGAAAGCAACCATTCCAAATACAAGTTTGTTTTTGCACATCACATTCACGGTGAGGGAAGGGGAGGCATCACCAACGCCAAATTGTATGAATGGGGAGGTTATGAAGCCAATGGAACTACCTATTCCTTTACCTCCAAAAGAGTTGGTTGGTCCAAACCAATCCACCAGCTCTTCGTCGACAACAAGGTTAATATCTTCTTTCAGGGTCACGATCACGTGTTTGCGCACGAAGTGATGGATGGTGTCACTTACCAGGAAGTTCCCATGCCCAGTGATTCAACCTATCAAATTGGCAAACTGGCCAATGGAGATGCCTATACATCAGATGTTCTTGATGGCACGGGACATTTGAGGGTCAACGTTTCTTCTGCAGCGGTGAAAGTCGACTATGTGGAGGCTTTTCTTCCCCACGATGAGAACAGTACCCGGAAAAACGGGCAAGTTGCGTTTACCTACACAATAAAATAGACATGAGAAAGAGAGATCAATTTGCTTTTTATAAATTCATTCCCGCCCTCATTCTGGGATTTTTCCTGATTCTGCTGGCCTGTCACAAGTCGGAGGATGGAACGGTGACCGTTCAAAATTCCAATTCGATCGTTTTATCTGACGGCTCTGCCTTCTCTGAGATTTTGGGTAGGCCGACCAATACCACCATTTCCGTAAACATTCTTTTTGCGCAACAGGCCGAGGTTTATTGGGAATATGGAACTTCCTCCGGGAATTATTCCGGTAAAACAACCGCCAGTGCGGTAACCAAAGATGTTCCTCTCGAAGCAGACCTCACCAATCTCACTACAGACACCAAATATTATTACCGCACCCGGTATCGATTAACAGGTACTACCTCTTTTCTTGCAGGACCCGAGCATACTTTTCATACCCCAAGGAGTTCAGGCAGTAGTTTTACGTTTGCCATCGAAGCGGATCCCCATTTGGATACCAATTCAGATTCGACCTCCTATAAGTTGACCCTGAATAATATCCTGGCAGGAAATCCTGATTTTTTGATTGACCTGGGAGACACCTTTATGTCGGAGAAACTGGACAATCCAATTCAGTCAGAAATTACCAAACGTCATTTGTTGCTGCGATCCTATTTTGATAAGATCACTCATTCTGTCCCGCTTTATCTGGTCATCGGGAATCACGAAGGAGAACTTGGCTGGTTGCTGAACGGTACTTCGACAAGCATCCCTGTGATGACCTCTCAAACCAGAAACTTATATTTTCCCAATCCCACGCCCAACAGTTTCTATTCCGGGAATGCCAAATCTGAGAATTTTGTTGGTTTGAGAAAAAATTATTATGCTTTTGAATGGGGCAATACACTAATCATGGTACTGGATCCCTATTGGTACACGACGGCTAAACCCGGTTGGGGCTGGACGCTTGGTATTGACCAATATACCTGGTTTAAAAATACCATCGCGGCCAGCAAGGCAAAGTACAAATTTATTTTCTGTCACCAGATTGTGGGAGGCAATGGAAATGATGCCCGGGGAGGAACCGAATTTGTAGATTTTTTCGAACAGGGAGGGAACAATCTGGATGGAACTGCCGGTTTCGATAAATACCGTCCCGGATGGGGAAAGCCGATTCACACCCTGATGAAGGAGAATAAAGCAACCATCTTCTTTCACGGACACGACCATTTTTACGGAAAGCAGGACAAAGACGGGATCATCTACCAGGAGGTTCCTCAACCTTCAAACCGTAATATCACAAACACTTCAGCAGCTGATTATGGATACAAGGATGGTGTCATACTTCCCGGCAGAGGATACCTGCGCATGACCATTACTACCTCAAGTGTCAAAGTCGACTACATCAAAACGCTTTTGCCTTCGGAAGAGGGAACCAATGGCAAGAATGGAGATATAGCGGCATCCTATACGATAAATTAAGATGAGACAACCACTTCATACTTCTAACATGGACAGGATTATAGTACTTGCAGTTTTTTTGGGACTAATAATTTCTTGCTCAAAATCTGGAGAAACGGTGACACAGGATCCAACACCTACCTCCAATTTGACCGTCACGGAAGTGCAGTTGTCAGGGGGCGATTTTGACATGGGCGACCATTTTGGATTCGTGGATCCCAACCATCCCAGCGACGAAATGCCGATTCACAAGGTAAAGGTCAATGCATTCCGGATGGCTACCACGGTTACCACCAACCAGCAGTTTCTTGCCTATCTGAATTCTGCGCTGACCAAAGGACTGATTGAGATACGCAACAATGTTGTTTATGGTGCGGGGAGTTCAGAGATCTATTATTACACCAACCAGTACGCTTCGTACTACAGCATCGGATACGACGGAAAAACCTTTGCCATCAAGGATTTTCGTGCCAATCATCCGGTAGTTGGGGTGATGTGGAGTGGGGCGGTTGCCTATTGCAACTGGCTAAGCGGGCAAAATTCGCTTACTGAATGCTACAACCTGAAAACCTACGTTTGCGATTTTACAAAGAATGGCTACAGGCTCCCCACGGAAGCAGAATGGGAATATGCCGGACGAGGGGGAAACATCAATCCATACTTCAACTATCCATGGGGAAATGCGACCGATGTGACAAAAGCCAACTGGCCTGGCTCCAAGGATCCATACGAAGGTACGGCCGAAGCGGATTATCCTTTCACAACACCTGTCGATTTTTACGATGGAAAGCTGCACCTGAAATCAGAATTCAACTGGCCCGGAAGTGCACAATCCTACCAAACCTCCAATGGGGCCAATGGATTTGGGTTGTATGATATGGCAGGAAATGTCTGGCAGTTTGTCAACGATTGGTACGGGCAGAATTATTACAGCAGCAGTCCCTATGACAATCCCAAAGGGCCCGATACAGGATTTACCATGCCTGATGGAAAAACCTACCGGGGAATGCGCGGTGGAAACTGGTACAATGGAGACAACATCTCTGGCGTGGATGATGGCCACTCGCGGGTCTCTAACCGGAACCCCTCCTATTACCGGGGTCCACAGGATCCCAATCATCCCTGGTACCATGTGGGTTTTCGGGTGGCTAGGAACTGAGAGGTAAAGACCAGGAGACGGGGAGAGACCATGATTGAAATAGACACTTTCAAGTCACCTGAGTTTTGAAGACACTGAGCGGAGCCAAAGTGTCAGACTTGGTAATGAATCGATGATTTGTGCCTGAGCGTAGCCGAAGGGCTGATCTTAAAGGGTATCAATTATTGCCAATAGCGCTAAACCGAAGGGAATTGTGAAAGACGAAACGTTAAACAACCTCATTAAATTGAAATAGTATGAAACCTCAATCTAGTTTAAAAATGAAGGACTTCACTCCTGAACTAAAAGAAAAGTCAAGTGTTTACCTGAACCAAACGATTTCCTTACTTGCTGCCCTTTTCATAATGGTTGTAATGGGAATTTCCTGCAAAAAATCTACCGATACCCCAACGGATAGCACGACTACTACCGACCCGGTGGTGACGGATACGGGAACGAGCAGCAACAACATGGGGTTGATTCTCAATACCACCAAGGCTTTCAATGGGTACACGCTTTTTGCACCCAAACAGTACACTGCAACCTATCTGATCAACAACGACGGGCGCATTGTGCACCAGTGGTCTGCAAGTACCTATCCTCCGGGACAGTCTGTTTATCTGCTGGAAAGCGGTCACTTGCTACGTTCCTGCATGACCAAAGGCAAATTGAGCAGCGGAGGAGGAGAAGGTGGCCGGATTGAGGAATATGACTGGGATGACAAACTGGTCTGGCAACTCGATTTTTCGACAGATACCTATATGCAGCACCACGATATCCGCAGGATGCCAAACGGAAACATTTTGATGCTGGTCATTGAAAAGAAGACCTATGCAGAGTGCATTGCTGCCGGATTTAATCCGGCGATGTTTCAACCTGAAATTGCCCAAACCGGAATCATGGTACCTGATTATGTGGCTGAAATCAAACCAACTCTACCGGTTGGTGGAACTGTTGTTTGGGAATGGCATACCTGGGATCACCTGATACAGGATCACGATGCCACCAAACTGAACTACGGCGTGGTGAAAGCTCACCCTGAACTGATCGATTGCGCCGGAGACCAGAAGATGCTGCCAGCTTTCTGGAACCACATGAATTCGATCGATTACAATCCTACCTTCGACCAGATTGCCTTGAGCGTAAGGGGAAACAGTGAGGTTTGGATCATTGATCACAGCACCACCATGGCAGAGGCCAAAGGCCATACCGGGGGTAAACGGGGCAAAGGAGGAGATTTACTTTACAGGTGGGGAAACCCTGCTGCCTACCGGACAGGCACGGTTGCCGACCAACGTTATTTCCAACAGCACGATGTGGAGTGGGTTCACTCCGATTGCCCGGGGGCCGGAAACCTTACCTGCTTCGACAACGGACTTGGCAGGGGCGATTATTCGACGGCCGAAGAGTTTACACCTGCGGTTGATGCAAATGGAAATTATACCATGGTCGCCGGAACGGTAACCGGCCCTGCCACCTATACCTGGTTTTACAAGGGCACTACTGCCAATCCACTCTATTCGGAAAATATCTCGGGCGCCTTTCGTCTACCCAATGGCAACACCATCATCTGCTCCGGGACGGTTGGCCAATTCATTGAAGTCACCTCTACCGGGGAGATCGTCTGGAAATACATCTGTCCGGTGGCAGCAACCGGACCGCTTGTTCAGGGGGCAACCATTCCTACGGATGCTGCCAGGGCCGGTGAACTGATGAATTCGGTCTTCCGGGTATACAAATATCCGCTCACCTATGCTGCCTTTACCGGAAGAACGCTTACTGCCGGAAATAAAGTGGAGAAGTAATATCCATATTTAACAACTTTGATGGTCCTCCATTTTCAAATGGTCAAAGATTCCTCGAATTTGTAATCTTGAGAATATTCCTTTGTGATCTTGGTGCTTTGGTGTCTTTGTGGCAGTTTTTTCGGCCTTCAAACCTCCAGAGCACTAATTTTTTTGGGATACCCTTCCCAAATATTTTTCTCCCGGGATCGGTAATCGCTGAGAATAAACCACATCGCAAATCAACTAAATAAATAGTTAAATAATCTTAAAGCTATTGTATGACTATAAATATAGTTGTATATTTGTTTTGGAAGGATTGACATTTAAAACTGAAAGCGATGCAATTAACAAGATCAGAAGAACAGGTAATGCAAATATTGTGGGAGTTGGGCGAAGGATTGGTCAAAGACATCCTCGACAAGTTCGACGAACCGAAACCCGCACGCAACACCGTATCCACGGTAGTAAGAATTCTTGAAAAGAAAGGATTCGTCAGCCACAAGGATTACGGCAAAGTGTTTGTTTACTACCCACTGGTACAGAAAAAGGAGTATTCGGGAAAACAACTTTTCGGGTTGATGAACAACTATTTCAACAACTCCTTCCCTGCGATGGCCTCTTTCTTTGCCAAGGAGAACGACCTGTCGATCAAGGATCTTGAATTGTTGCTCGAAGAGACGAAGAAGGAGCTGGTTAAACGCAACAAAACCGAATAAGATGGAAGCAATTGGACTGTTTCTTTTGAAATCAGCCGCATGGCTGACCGGTTTCGCGCTGGTATACCTGCTGCTGCTGCGCAACGAAAGGTATTTCAGGCTGAACAGGATCTTCCTGCTAGCCGGTATCATCGCCTCGCTGCTCTTTCCTTTTTATACGTTTCATTACGCAGTTGTCCTTCCTTCTCTGCCAACTGACTCGGCTTTCGTCGGTGACCTGATGGTGGGAGGTGTCGTTACCGATCAACCGGCAGTGCCTTTCTATTATTGGATCTACCTCGCCGGGATGCTCCTCTTTCTGTTGCGGCTCCTCTTTCAGACGTGGAAGATCATCCGCAAATTGCGGAAAGCCGGCCACGAACAGACCGGTGCCGTCAAGCTGGTGCGCACAGCCGATTATGCCTCCTCGTTCTCCTTTTTCTCCTACGTGTTTGTCAATCCTTCCACCTCGGCACACGAAATGAGGGAGATCATGAACCACGAGCAGGAACACATCCGGCAACGCCACTGGTTGGATCTGCTGCTGGTCGAGCTGGTCTGCATCGTCCAGTGGTTCAATCCACTGGCCTGGGTGTATGCCCATCTGGTCCGGCAGAACCACGAATACCTGGCCGATGAACGTGCCCTGGCGACCACTGCCGATCCGGTTATTTACCAGGCAGCCTTGTTGAACCAGCTGTTGGGAGCTCCTGTTTTCAGGCTCACCAACTCATTCAGCTATTCACTAAACAAAAAAAGATTTAAAATGATGAAAAAGAAAATAGATTCCCCTTTCAGAAAACTGAAAATGTTGGTGGTATTGCCGCTTGCCGCGATGCTGTTTTATGCCTTTGCCGCGCCGGATTACCATTACGCAACTGAAAATACCAGCGAAGCACCCCAGGAAAAGACCCTGGACGTCAAGGGCCAGGTGCTAAAAAGTGAAGGCCATCCCCTGCCGGGAACCTCCGTGATCCTGAGAGGTTCCACGATGGGAACGATTACCGATCAGGAGGGTAATTTCCTGATGAAGGGAATTCCTGCGGATGGGGAGTTGGTCTTCTCCTTTGTTGGATTCCAGTCCAAGGTTCAAAAAGTGACAGCCAAACCGATGAAAATTGTCCTGAATGGCGAAAAAGTAGCCCTCGACCAGGTCACCGTGGTTGGATATGGAGCAACACCCCCGCCACCACCACCACCTCCGCCTCCAGCGAATTTTATGGATGGTTCCAATCCTCCGCTGATTCTCCTCGATGGTGTATTAATTTCAAAGGCAGAAATGGACAAGATCAGTCCGGAAACCATCGAATCGATTAATGTGCTGAAGGATAAAGCCAATACCGAAATATATGGGGAAAAGGGAAAGAACGGGGTGGTTTTAATCAAATCCAAGGGCCAATTCGCAAATAAGTCAGACTCGCAAGTAAATTCGGATAAAAAGGCCGAAATATTTGGGGCTGATAAGGACAATCCTCCCTTGTATTTTGTGGATGGAGTCCTGACAGACCCCAAGGATCTCGGTCAGACCAAACCCGATATGATTGACAATATCTCCGTTTTAAAAGGGAAAACAGCCACCGATTTGTACGGAGAAAAGGGAAAGAATGGTGCAGTCTTTATTTATACCAAGGCAAAAGCAGCGAGTCAGGCAGGCAAGGGGGTTCCCTATTCTGCAGATAAAACTGAAAATCAAGATGGGTTGCTGGTTTTCAGGGTTGTAGAGGAGATGCCCGAATTCCCTGGTGGGGAGCAAGCCCTGAGGAATTTTATTGGCAGCAACATTAAATACCCGGATTATGCGGTCAAGAAGAATTTGCAGGGAACCGTATTTATCACTTTTGTAGTAAAATCGGACGGAACCGTAGGGAATGCCAAAGTGGTAAGAGGGGTGGATGCTTCTTTGGATCAGGAAGCGTTGCGGGTGGTGAACCTGATGCCTGCCTGGAAGCCGGGCAAACAAAAAGGGCAAGCGGTAAATGTGGCCTATACAATTCCCGTACAATTCAAATTGGATGGCGACAAAATTGCCAAAGTGGCATTGCCTCAATTTGAAAATGTTCCCCAACAAAGGCCCGATGGCGTTTATATCGTAGTGGAGGAGATGCCCGAATTCCCAGGAGGAGAACTGGCATTGAGGGATTTCATTGTACACAACTGTAAATATCCTGCAGCTGCCCTGAAAGACAGCATCCAGGGAAAGGTATTTGTTACGTTTGTCGTGAAGGCTGATGGAACCGTTGGAGATGCCAAAATAGCCAGGGGAGTTGATCCCTTGCTTGATCAGGAGGCCATCCGGGTAGTAAGTTCTTTGCCAGCCTGGAAACCCGGCAAAAACAAAGGGAAAGAGGTGAGCGTATCCTATACCGTTCCTGTGAAATTTGCCCTGGACGATGGAAAGCAAATGAAGACACCCCGTATGGTACCAACCATCGTTCCGGATAAAAATGTTTTTGTTGTTGTGGAAGAGATGCCGGAATATCCCGGTGGAGCGGACGAGTTGCGCAAATTCATTGCCACTTCGATCAGATATCCTGTTGAGGCCGTTAAGGACAAGGCACAAGGAAGAGTATACGTTTCCTTTGTGGTCAATAGCCTTGGAAAAATTGAGAAGGCAAAAATTGAAAGGTCGGTTCATCCTGCATTGGATGCAGAAGCGATCCGGGTTGTCAACCAGATGCCCGAATGGAAACCCGGCAAGCAGCATGGCGAAGCGGTGAATGTGCAATATACTATTCCAATCGAGTTCAAGCTGCAATAATATTTTTTCCATAACTTTTGCAAGAGGCCGTTTCAGTTTAGCTGGGGCGGCCTCCTTTGTGACCAAGTCTGATCAAATTTAACCACGTTGTGGTTTTAAAAGGTTATGTGGAAGATTTTGTTGTTAATTTTTGATTTATATTTAAACGATAAAACTCATATCTATTTTTCTTAAAAAGCATGAACTCCAGGGAAAATCTTCAAAAAACACTGTATCACAGACAACCCGACCGACTGGTGGTCGATTTTGGCGGAACTTCGGTGACGGGCATTCACTGTCTGGCGGTGAAAAACCTCCGTCGCCATTTCGGGCTGAAAGAGATTCCCGTGAAGGTGGTCGAACCTTTCCAGATGCTCGGGGAGGTGGATGACGAGCTGCTCGAAAGGATGGGAGCCGATCTGGTGGGCGCCTATGGAATCAACAACCTGTTCGGAATTGCCAACAACGAATGCGAATGGAAATTGTATACCACCAACTGGGGACAGAAGGTGCTTGTGCCCGTTGACTTCAATACCACCCAGGATGCCGATGGCAGCACGCTGATCTATCCTGCCGGGGATACCTCCCTGGCACCCTGTGCACGCTTACCAAAAGCCGGATACTTCTTTGATGCGATCATCCGTCAGGAGCCCATTGAAGATGATCAACTGAATCCGGAAGATAATCTCGAAGAGTTTGAACCTGTCACGAACGAAACGCTCGATTATTGGGAAAGGACGGTGGCTGCCTTGGCCACCAAGGGGAAAGGCATCATCGCCAGTCTGGGGGGTACCGCATTGGGCGACATCGCCCTGGTTCCGGGTATGCAGCTGAAGAAACCAAAGGGGATCCGGGATGTGGCCGAGTGGTACATGAGCACCGTTGCCAGACCCGATTATGTGCACGCCATCTTCGAAAAGCAGACGGAACTTGCTATTGCCAATTTCGCCAAAATCTACCAAAGAATTGGCAACAAGATCGATGCAGTTTTTATATGCGGCACCGATTTCGGCACGCAGGTCTCCACATTCTGTTCTCCGGAGGAATTTAAAGAATTGTATCTTCCCTATTACCGGAAAATAAACGACTGGATGCACCAAAATACGGAATGGAAGAGTTTCAAGCACTCCTGTGGTGCCGTCGAGACCTTCATGCCCCTTTTCATCGAGGCAGGGTTCGACATCATCAATCCGGTTCAGATCAATGCCTATGGAATGGATCCGCAGCATTTGAAAAATACCTATGGGAAAGAGCTGGTATTCTGGGGTGGAGGAGTGGATACCCAAAAGATGCTCTCTTTTGGAACTCCTGCCGAAGTAAAAAGGCAAGTGCTCGAAAATTGTGATATTTTTGCCAAAGAGGGAGGATTTGTTTTCAATACGGTGCACAACATTCAGGCCAACGTGCCTATCGAAAATCTGGTCGCGATGCTGGATGCCATCCATGATTTCAATGGCTGAATGCAGGCCCTCAACTTTCTGGTAAGGTAAAAAACAGATGGATCAATTATTCGACATACAGAAATTCAGCAACCAGGATGCAGCCAAACTGGATGCAACGCCCAACGAGCCGCACCAGCACGAATGGGAAGAGCTGCTGGTTGGTCTGGAGGGAGAGCTGGATCATTTCATCGACTTTAAATCCTCTTTGTTTTCGGCACCACTCATTAGTTTTATTACCAAAGGCAAGATTCACAGGGCCAAGCCGAGAGCAAAGGCGGGAAACCTGGATATCTGGCTGATCCGGTTCAAGAGCGAGTTCATTCCGGAGACGACCTTTCAGTTGTATGCCTGGTACCACGACCACGCGACGCTTGAATTTCCGAAGGGGCTTTGTTTCGAGCGGATGAACCAGTTATGTTTGATGATGTACAATGAGGTGCGGCAGGCAACCCCGGATTTTTCCGTGATCCGGCATCTTTTGAGTGCCCTTTTCACCATGATTGAATCCGAACGAAGGCGGATGGAACCACAGCCGCTCAACCAGAAGAACCAAAACATCACCTTCCGGAATTTTTTGCAGATTCTGGAGGAGAATTTTCACAGGTCGGAAGGGGTCGATTTTTATGCCGGAAAATTGTTTATGTCCTCCCGAAACCTGAACCTCATCTGCCAAAACATCCTCCAGCAAAGTGTCTCCGAAATCATTGAGACCAGAAAGCTGATTGAGGCGAAGAATCTCCTGATCTCAACGGACAAGACCATTTCCGAGATTGGCTATGAGCTGGGATACAACGAGAAAGCCTATTTTACGACGGTCTTCAAACGGAAATCAGGGCAGACCCCGACAGAATTTCGCGAGGAGATGAAAACATTGATTTCCTGAATTCACAACACATTTTCCCAAAAGTGTTACCGTTGAAGGGGTGGGTAGGCCCATCTTTGTACCATCATAATTTTAATAAAAATTCAAAGATGGAAACGACAAAAACAAAATGGGGTATCGACCCTGTTCACAGCGAAATAGCCTTCAAAGTAAAGCACCTGATGATCACCAACGTAAAAGGGGTGTTCAAGGAGTTTGACGCAAGCATCTACACCACTGGCGAGGATTTTATGACCTCTGAAATTGATTTCTGGATGAATCCTGCCTCCGTCGATACGGGCGTCGCAGACCGGGATGCACATCTGAAGAGTGCAGATTTCTTCGATGTGGAGAATTTCAAACAGATCCATTTCATTGGAAACAGTTACGAAGCTGTGGATGACGACGGAAGCTATGAATTGTATGGAGAACTGACCATCAAGGAGGTTACCAGACAGATCAAGCTGGATGTTGAATTCGGAGGAGTGGCAAAAGACCCCTGGGGAAACGAAAAGGCGGGTTTTACCATCAACGGAAAGTTCAACCGCAAGGATTTCGGCCTGACCTGGAATGCCGCACTGGAAGCCGGTGGCGTGCTGGTAGGCGAAGAGGTGAAAATCAGTTGTGAAGTGCAATTGGTGAAACAATCCTGAAAAATTAATTCCTTTACTTTGTGAATCCTTCGTGGTGACTTCGTGGCGAAAAAAATTGCTACAAAGTCACCGAGCCATGAACGTATCTATAAAATGTATTTTGCAACCTGTTATGATTATACAGGATGATATAGAATGGAAAGAAAGAATTTTTTAAAAAGTCTGGTCTTAGCACCTTTAATTGGTTCAGCCATGAAACTCGACGCATTGAATAAAATAGCAAGATCCGGGGATAACACCGCACAAATGCCGGCACTCTTCCTGGGGCATGGTTCTCCGATGAATGCCATCGAAGAGAATGAATTTGTAGCGGGATGGCGGGAAGCTGGAAAGGCCATTCCAAGGCCAAAAGCCATCCTGTGCATCTCGGCCCATTGGGAGACGCGCGGCACGCTGGTCACAGCCATGGAAAATCCGCCAACCATTCACGACTTCGGGGGATTTCCGCAGAAACTGTACGAAGTGGAGTATCCTGCACCTGGGAGTCCGGAACTTGCGATGGAGACCCAGAAGACCCTAACCAAAACGGAAGTTGGTCTTGATCTGAAATGGGGGCTCGATCACGGCTGCTGGAGTGTGGTGAAACACCTTTACCCGGAGGCAGATGTCCCGATCATCCAGATGAGCCTGGACTATTATCAGACACCCCAGGCCCATTATGACCTGGCAAAGGAGCTGGCATCTCTGCGAAGGAAGGGAATCCTGATTGTAGGTAGCGGCAACCTTGTGCACAACCTGGGTCGGGTAGCCTGGGACAAACTGAACGAAATTGGATATTCCTACGACTGGGCTACCGAAGCCAACGAGAAGATGAAGAAATTCATCCTGGAAGGCGACCACAAACAGCTGATCGATTACAAATCGCACGGTCGCGCCTTCGACCTGGCAATTCCGACTGCGGAACATTTTCTGCCGCTTTTGTACATTCTGGCACTGAAAGAGGAAAACGAAGAGGTGGCCATCTTCAACGACAAGGCCGTAGCTGGTTCATTAACCATGACTTCGGTAAAGATTGGGATGAACAACTAATCTTGCCTCTGTTAAATTTTATTGGACCTGAAAATTTGTTGGGTCCTAATCCTGCCAAGCAAAAAATGGCAGGATTTTTTAGCACTTTTTGGAATTCTTTGGTCACTTTCCAAATGGATCGTTGAGAGATTAATCTGTATATTTCATAATCATCAAGAATTAATTCGATACTTTTGTCTCCGTATCCGGAAACCAACCCCATTTTGTAAGATTGGTTTCCCTGTTTTCTCATAGTTTTTTAATGACAAGCAATACCCTTCCAAATATCCACCCGACAGAAATCGTCCCCAACAGAAAACGCATCCGCCTGGCCGTTGCGATGGTTTATTTCAGCATGGGACTTGGCTTCTCCTCCTGGGCGAGCCGCATTCCGGACATCAAAACGGCGCTTCAACTGAACGATGCGATGTTTGGGACCATCCTGTTTGCTTTGCCTGTGGGCCAATTTCTGATGATGCCCTTCTCCGGCAAACTGGTGACCCGTTTTGGCAGTCACAAGGTGCTGCCGTTTGCCCTTCCGGCCTATACCATTGTGCTGAGTCTGATCGGACTGGTTCAGACTGGCTGGCAATTGGCGCTCGCACTCTTCCTGTTTGGCATCTTCGGCAACATGTGCAACATCTCCGTCAATACCCAGGGTGTAGCAGCCGAGAAAATTTACCAGCGCTCCATCATGTCCTCTTTTCACGGGGGATGGAGTGTTGCCGGGTTTACCGGTGCGTTGATTGGCATCGCCATGATCAATCTGCACATTCGTCCATTTTGGCACTTTGTGACCATCATCCTGGTGGTCTGGACCATCGTCTGGATCAATTACCCCTTTTTGGTACGGAGCAAGCACAGGGAGAAACCAGGAGACCCCAAGCGCAAGATGTTCAGCAAACCGGACGGGGTGCTCCTTCAGCTGGGAATCATCGGCTTTTGCAGCATGGCCAGTGAAGGGGCCATGTTCGACTGGAGTGGCATCTATTTTAAGGATGTGGTGCATGCTCCGGCCTCGTTGGTAGTACTGGGTTATACTTCTTTTATGGTGATGATGGCCTCCGGAAGGTTCGTGGCCGATTATATTGTTACGAAAATTGGCAGAAAGAGGTTGATGCAGATTTGCGGAGTATTGATTTCTACCGGACTCTTTACTGCAGTATTCTTTCCCTTCTTGATTTCCTGCGTTTTGGCCTTTATGCTGGTAGGATTAGGAGTTTCATGCATGGTCCCATCAGTCTACAGTGCTGCTGGGAGGCATTCGAAAGTTCCGACCGGTATTGCCCTGGCCACGGTATCCAGCGTTAGCTTCCTCGGCTTTTTGATGGGGCCTCCCTTGATTGGCTACATCTCGCAAGCTGCGGGACTAAGGTATTCCTTTGCTGTCATCGGGGTTTTTGGACTAGGAATAACCCTTCTGGTATCCAGGGTAAAGGCGTTGCAGAATTAACTAGGTTTGGCCACCCCGTTTTTGCGAATCCTTCAAAAGCAATTGACAGCATATTTCCCTACAAAATTCTTTTAACTTTGCCCCTTAGTGTCACAAGAATCCGTTTTTCAATATGAATACCAATAATTCCGTGGTAGTTACCGATCAACTTGAAAGTACCCTCACCTCAAGTATCTCGGCTTTCCCTGACGACAAACTCTTTTTGGTTACAGACCAAAACAGCGCAAAATTTTGCCTTCCGTTGTTGTGCGAAATACCGAACATCGAAAAATTCAAGACGATTGTTATCCCTAGCGGGGAAGAGAACAAACTTTTGTCGTCTGTTGAAAAAATCTGGCTTTTCCTGAGTCAAAATGGAGCAGACAGAAAATCCCTCGTGGTGAATCTTGGAGGAGGAATGGTGACCGATTTGGGCAGTTTTGCCGCTTCCACCTTCAAACGGGGATTGCCGTTCATCAACATACCCACCACCTTGTTATCGCAGGTGGATGCTTCTGTGGGAGGGAAAACAGGCTTTAATTTCAACGGATTAAAGAATGAAATTGGCGTAATCAACCAACCCTTGCAGGTAATTATCGATACCCGATTCCTAAAGACGCTGGATCATGAAAATATTATTTCGGGTTATGCCGAAATGATCAAGCACGGACTGATCCACTCACAGGATCACCTGGCGGAGCTTCGGAAATTTGATCTGGATAATCCGGATTACCGTGAATTGCAGGGAATCATTGCTCACTCTGTTTTGATCAAAAACTATTTTGTAGAAAAAGATCCACACGAACGGAACATTCGGAAAGCCCTCAATTTTGGGCATACGGTTGGACACGCTTTCGAGAGTCTATCCTTGAGAAATTCGCAACCCTTGCTTCACGGACATGCGGTTGCCTTCGGAATGATCGCTGAACTCTATCTCTCCCGGCTCAACAGTGGTTTTGCCGATGGCATCATGCACCACCTCTCCCAATGGCTGATCTCAATTTATGGAAAATACCAGATAGCTGCCTCGGATTACGAGGCACTGTATGAATTGATGGGCCACGACAAGAAAAACGAAGGCAAACGAATCAATTTCACCCTGATCCGCTCTGTCGGGGAGGTGGAGATCAACAGGGATTGCAGCAAGGAGCAGGTCTTCGAAGCACTTGATTATTTCCGGGAGTTAAATCACGATTGAGCCATGAACATTCAGCTGTCCAAAACGGATTCAAACATCGTGGGAGAGGTTACCCTTCCTGCCTCCAAGAGTATCAGCAACAGGGTGCTTATCATCAATGCACTCAGCTATTCGGCCTTTCCTGTCAAGAACCTGTCTGATTGTGATGACTCGCTGGTGATGAACCGGGTCCTGGAATCCAATTCGAATCATTTCAACATCGGGCACGCGGGTACTGCCATGCGATTTTTAACGGCCTATTTGTCCAAGATCGTTGGAGAATGGCACCTGACCGGCTCGGAAAGAATGCAGCAACGCCCCATCTCCATTCTGGTAGATGCCCTGCGAAAGATGGGTGCCCTGATCGAATATACCGGAGTTGAAGGGTTCCCACCCCTAAAAATAACCGGAACAGCCCTAAAAGGTGGAATTATTGAACTGGATGGAAGCATCAGCAGTCAGTACATCTCTGCCTTGCTGATGATCGCTCCCACCGTACAGGGAGGATTGACGCTCCGGCTAAATAACAGGATTACTTCTCGTTCCTACATCGAAATGACCCTTGATCTGATGCGTAAATTTGGGATCAGGTACCAATGGAAAGCGAATGAGATTCGCATAGAGCCTCAAAATTACAAGCCAGTTTCCTATTCCGTGGAAGCCGACTGGTCGGGTGCCTCCTACTGGTATGCACTGGCTGCCTTGTCGGGAAATTGTGACTTGCATTTGAAGGGACTTAGCCTGAAGAGCCTGCAGGGAGACGCCGTCCAGGCAGTTTGGTATGAAAAATATTTTGGGGTGAGATCCCGGCAGGATGGTGATTCGGTAAGGCTAACCAATGAGAAAGAGCAACCACAGAAACAACTCAACCTTAACTTCCTGGAAAATCCGGACATCGCCCAGACCTTCGTCGTTTTGGCAATAGGGAAAAAATTGCCGTTTCATTTTTCCGGATTAAAGACCCTCAAAATTAAAGAGACAGACCGAATGGAGGCACTGAAAAAGGAATGCACCAAGTTGGGTGTGATGCTGACAGAACCTTCAGAAGGAGAATTGGCGTGGGATGGAACCCTGAACGAAAGTCTTGCTCTGGATAATCCGGTTATTTCCACGTACGACGATCACAGAATGGCAATGGCTTTCGCACCCGTAGCTCTTTTTGGCAAAGGAGTACGGATTGAAGACGCGATGGTAGTGACCAAATCCTATCCCTCGTTTTACGAAGACCTGCAGGCGGTTGGATTTAAAGTTGAAGAGGTTACTCTTTGATTACCGAAATTTTCATCCGGATATTTTCGATCGGACGATCCTGCAAGCCGGTAGGCTGTACGGCGATGGAGTCAATCACTGCCATACCCTCAATGACCTCTCCAAAAACGGTATAGGCTCCATCGAGATGCGGAATTCCCCCCAGGGTGGTATAGGTTTCAATTTGTTGCTTCGTCAGTCGGATGGGGTTCTTTTCGCATTCGCGGATGGCTTTTTGCTTCAGTTTTTCCAGCAGTTTGTCATATCCCTCCTTATTTTTGGCCATTTGGAACAACATCAGCGTATCAATTTTCTCTGCCTTCATCTTCAGAAATAGAGATTCGGCAGCCCGGCTGTTCAGGTTTTGCTCGATGGCAGGTACATCATCCAGCTTGTACACTTTCCCCTGAGCCAGGTAAAACTGCGTAGCCGATGAACGCTTTTCCGGATTTTCTTCATCCCCGTTTCTGGCGGCGGCAATGACCCCTTTTTTGTGAATAATGCCGGGTCTGAACTCCGCAGGTACCGTATAATTCAGATCGCCATCTCCAAGAGTCTGATCCTTGGTCGCATGTTTGGAGTGCGGATCACCCCCCTGTACCATAAATCCCTTGATGACCCGGTGAAAAAGCAGGCTGTCAAAGACTCCTTCTTTGGTCAGTTTCATGAAATTGTCGCGATGAAGTGGGGTTTCATTGTACAAAACCACCTTCATGTCTCCGTATTTTGTCTTAATCAGGACCATAGGCCCTTCCGGTATTTGCTTGTTCTGGGAAAAAGAACAGGAAGAGATGGTAACGATCAAAAGAAAGAGGCTGATTTTTATTAAAAGGTGTTTCATTGGTTCAATCCTGATTACGTGTGACCCAAAGATAACAAAGCTGAAATCAATTGGTAAGCCGTTCATCCTTTTTTTTAATTTTGCATTTCGATCTCTTTATTCAATGACCATGGAAAAGTTAATTCTCTACAATACCCTCACCCGTAAAAAAGAGCTTTTTGTTCCCATCCACAAGGATCATGTCGGGATGTATGTATGCGGTCCAACTGTCTATGGAAATGCACACCTGGGGCACGCCCGTCCTGCCATTACCTTTGATCTTCTCTTTAGGTATCTGTTGCATATTGGTTACAAGGTCAGGTATGTAAGGAACATCACGGATGTGGGTCATCTGGTCAACGATGCGGATGAAGGTGAGGATAAAGTGGCCAAAAAGGCAAAGGTGGAGGAGCTGGAACCCATGGAAATTGTCCAGATCTATACCAACAGCTACCGGAAGAACATGGGACAACTCAATGTGCTTCCACCGAGCATTGAACCAACTGCGTCCGGACATATCATCGAGCAGATTGAGGCTGTCAGGAAAATGATTGAGGCCGGATTTGCTTACGAAACAAACGGTTCCGTATATTTTGACGTGGAAACCTACGCCAATAAATATCCCTATGGAATCCTTTCCGGCAGGAAAATAGAAGATCTTTATACCAACACCCGCGACCTGGATGGCCAGAATGAGAAAAAATCGGGCCTTGATTTTGCCTTGTGGAAGAATGCCCTTCCCGAACACATCATGCGCTGGCCATCGCCCTGGGGATCCGGATTTCCGGGATGGCACACCGAATGTACGGCCATGAGTACCAAATACCTGGGTGAAAGATTTGATATCCACGGGGGAGGTCTCGACCTGCTGTTTCCCCACCACGAGGCAGAGGTGGCTCAGGGAATGGCCTGTTTCGGTCATTCCACGGTCAATTATTGGATTCACAACAACATGATCACCATCAACGGCCAAAAGATGGGCAAGTCGTTGGGTAATTTTATTCAGTTGGACGAGTTCTTCACGGGGTCGCATTCGTTGCTCGAAAAGTCTTACGACCCGATGACCATCCGCTTCTTTATGCTCCAGGCGCATTACCGGAGTCCGCTGGACTTTTCGAACGAGGCCTTGCAGGCAGCCGAAAAGGGATTTGAAAGAATGATGAATGCCATGGCGCTGCTGCCGGATTTAAAAACAGCATCCAGCTCGACAGTGGATGTCGATCAGCTGAGAAACGACTGTTACGAAGCGTTGAACGATGACCTGAACAGTCCGATCCTGATCGCGCATTTGTTTGATGGAGCCAAGATGATCAATTCCATCAACGACGGCAACCTGACCATCACGGAAAGAGACCTGGAGAAACTCCAAATTCTTTATGCTGGACTCGTGAATGGGGTCTTGGGTTTGAAGCAGTCATCGGATGGTCCCGATAATGCCAAAGGGGTACTCTTTGGAGAGATGGTTGAACTATTGCTCTCCCTCCGGCAGGAGGCCAAGATGAAGAAGGATTGGACCACCTCTGACCAGATCCGTGACCGGCTCACCTCCCTGGGCTTTGAGATCAAAGACACCAAAGAAGGAGCCGACTGGAAGCTGAAAAACTAATCAGTTTTTCGCCCGTTTCACATAGGTGGTGTGCAGCAATTCGTGGGAAAGATGCCCGAGCGGATGGCCCAGAAAATCTTGGTACAGGGTCATCAGATCCTGATTCTCGTGCGATTTGCGCAGTGCTTTGCCTTCGTCTTCGCGGTAGATGGCATCCAGTCGTTTCATCCGGACAGAATTGCTGATGGGGCGTGGTTGACCACCCCCACTGATGCACCCTCCCGGACAGCCCATCACCTCGATAAAATGGTAAGGACTTTTTCCCTGACGGATCTCTTCCATCAGGATGGAGGCACCTTTTAATCCGCTCGTAACGGCCACTTTTACGGTTACGCCTTCCAGAAATGCGTACGATTCCAAAGGATGCTCAATCAGAAGGTCTGCAGTCTTAATTTGTTTCAAACCGACCAATGGTTGTACGTGAAGTTTGTCCATCGGCAGTTCGCGTCCGGTAACCAGTTCGTACACCGTACGGATGGCTGCTTCCATCACTCCTCCGGTGGTACCGAAAATATCGGCAGCTCCCGAGGAGAGTCCCAATGGAGAATCAAATTCACTATCGGGCAGCAAGGCAAACTCAATTCCGGCATCCTTGATCATCCTGCCAAGTTCGCGGGTGGTCAAAACAGCATCTACATCCCTGACTCCATTGGATTCCATTTCGGGCCGCATAATCTCAAATTTCTTTGCCGTACAAGGCATGACAGACACGACAAAGAGATCTTTCGGATCAACCTGAATCTTCTCGGCGAAATAGGTTTTAACGAGTGCGCCCAACATCATATGGGGAGATTTACAGCTGGAAAGGTGTTCCAGCTGGTCGGAGTATCTGTGCTCCACATATTTGATCCATCCCGGACTACAACTGGTAATCATGGGCAATACAGAACCTTCTTTGGTGGTAAGCTGATCTTTGACCCTTTTCAGAAATTCAGATCCCTCTTCCAGAATGGTCAGGTCAGCAGCGAAGTTGGTGTCAAATACGTAATCGAATCCAAGTTCACGCAGCGATGAGGCCATTTTGCCTGTCACCTGTGTTCCCGGAGCCATCCCGAATTTTTCTCCCAAGGCCACCCTGACCGCTGGGGCAGTCTGAACCACCACCGTTTTGGTAGGATCCAGCAGGGCATCCCATACCAGTTGGGTGGAATCTTTTTCCTTCAGTGCTCCGACCGGACAGACCACGATGCACTGTCCGCAGTTGGTGCAAATGGAGTGACCCAGACTTTCGTCTTCAGAAGGACCGATAAAAGTGGCAAAACCCCTGTGGTGGGCATTCATGACCCCCACTCCCTGAATCTCGTTGCAGACCGTCACGCACCGGCGACAAAGAATGCATTTGGAGCTGTCGCGAACGATGGAGGCGCTGGTACTGTCGACCACATCTTTCGATTTTACCCCCTCAAAGCGGAAACCGTCGATTTGTATTTGCTCTCCAAGATCCTGAAGTTCGCAATTTTGGTTCCGGTGGCATCCCAGACAGTTTTTTGGGTGATCGGAAAGAATCAGTTCATAGAGTACTTTTCTGACTTTACGAACTTTCGTGGTATTGGTATGTACCACCATATTCTCCTTCACCTCGGTGACGCAGGAGGCCATAAGGTTTCTTGCTCCCTCTACCTCTACTACGCAAATGCGGCAGGACCCAATCTGGTGGACATTCTCCAGGTAACAAAAATGAGGAATGAGAATATTGTTAAGTTTGGCTGCCTCGAAAATAGTAGTTCCCTCTTCAGCCTGTATGGTTTTGTTGTTGATGGTAAGTGTGATAAGCGACATAGCTTGAGAATTTGAGGGTTAGTGTTTGGAACATTGCAGACAACGCATGGCTTCGGCAATAGCATTCAGTTTATGAAAACCTTGTGCAACCTCATCGAAGCTGGTACGGCGTTTTTCCCCTTCGAGGTACCTCATCTGGAAACGTTCGTGTTCGATCGTATTTGCCTCGTCTGGACGCATATTCGGAATATCGATGGGTTCACCCGAGTTGAGGATTCCCTTTCCTCCCAGGTATTTATCGATGGATTTGGCAGCCACTTTCCCATCCGCGATGGCAGTGATTACCACATCTGACCCCCTTGCAACATCTCCACCTGCGAAGACCCCTTTTTGGGTGGTCATTTGCGTGGTACTGTCAACGACAAAGGTTCCCCAGTCGGTCAGTTCAACATCCTTCTTCGTGACGAAAGGAAGATCCGAATACTGGCTGACAGCCGGAATGGCCATATCGATGTTCAGTGTGAAATTGGAGCCTGGTTCCTTGACAGGAATTCTTCTTCCGTCTTTCCCGAATTCTCCAGGCATCATCCGCTGACACTCGATCTGCCTGACATAGCCATTCCCAATGAACCTGACCGGTGCAACCAATTCGTGCAAGATGATCCCCTCATCCATGGCATCTTGAATCTCGCGGCGATCGGCAGGCATCTCTTCCCGCGTCCTGCGGTAGAGAATGTGAACCTTCTCTGCTCCCAGCCTAAGGGCCGATCTGGCCGCATCCAGAGCGGTATTTCCTCCACCGATGACCGCAACGACTCCTTTGACCACCACTTTTTTATTCAGGTTAATATCCTTCAGGAAATCCAAACCGTGATAGATTCCATCTTTCTCCTCTCCTTCGATCCCAATCTTCCGTGAAAGCTGTGTTCCCGTGGCAATGTAGATGGCACCGTATTTGGCCTTTAAATCGGCAAAGGTGACGTGTTCCCCCACTTTGGTGTTATAGAAGATGTTGATTCCGGATTGGATTATGGAGTCAATCTCCTTTTTTAAAACATCTTTCGGTTGCCGGTATTCCGGAATCCCATAAGCCAGAATCCCACCAGCCACGTTTTTTTCTTCATAGATATCGACCGTGTAGCCCAAACGTGAAAGATAATATCCACAGGTCAGACCGGATGGCCCCGCTCCGATGATTCCAACCGATTTGCCATTCTTCTGGAACATCATGTTCATATAGGGTTCATCAGAATTGAGCACATAATCAGCTGCATATCTTTTCAGATCAGCGATGGCAATCGACTCGTCCAACTGGGCACGCCGGCATTTGCTCTCACAGGGATGGGTACATACCCTTCCGCAAATGGAGGGGAAAGGATTGTCCTGACGAATCAGATTGTAGGCATCCTTGACTCTGCCTGCTGCAATCAAGGCAATGTAACCCGGAACGTTTACCCCAGCCGGACAGGCGTTCTGACAGGGTGAGATAAACAGGTCGCTGCAGACCCCTGCACGACAATATTTCTTTTGAATGTGTTCATCGTATTCGTGTCTGAAATATTTGATGGTGCTGAGAACCGGATTGGCGGCCGTCTGTCCGAGACCGCAAATGGCAGACTCCTTGATGGAAGTACCCAGTTCGATCAGTTTCTCTACGTCTCCCTCTTCTCCTTTCCCTACCGTGATGCGCTCCAGTATTTCGAGCATTCTTTTTGTTCCCAACCGGCAGGGAGTGCATTTCCCGCACGACTCCTCCTGCACGAAGTCCATGAAAAAGCGGGCCATGTCCACCATGCAGGTATCCTCATCGGCACTGATCAGTCCGCCGGACCCCATGATGGCTCCGTGCTTGATGAGCGAATCATAATCGATCGGGGTGTTCAGGTGCTCGGCCGTCAGACATCCTCCGGAAGGTCCGCCTGTTTGGGCAACCTTGAAGTTTTTATTTTTTGGAATGCCTCCCCCGATGTCAAACAAAATCTTTCCGAGCGAAATGCCCATCGGTACTTCAATCAATCCTTTCATCCGGATGTCTCCCGCCAGAGCAAATACCTTTGTTCCCTTGCTTTTTTCCGTCCCTATTGAAGCAAACCATTCTGCTCCCTTGAGCAGAATGGGTGCAATGCTCCCGAAAGTCTCAACATTGTTTATAACAGTGGGTTTACCATACAATCCACATTGGACCGGGAAGGGAGGTTTTTGGGTAGGTTCGCCCCTGCGCCCTTCGACAGAGGCCATCAGGGCAGTCTCTTCGCCACAAACGAAGGCTCCGGCACCAATTCTGATTTCAATGTCAAAATCAAATCCGGAATCGAAAATATTCGTTCCTAGCAATCCGCTGGCCTGGGCCGCCTTGATGGCGATGGTCAGTCGTTCGATGGCGATGGGATATTCGGCACGGATGTAAACCACTCCTTTGGATGCTCCGATTGCATAGCCTCCGATGATCATTCCTTCGATGACCGCGTGCGCATCACCCTCCAGCAGGCTACGGTCCATGAAGGCACCGGGATCCCCTTCGTCTGCATTGCAGATGATGTATTTTTGATCACTGGCTACTTTTGAAGCCATCTCCCATTTTAATCCGGTTGGGAAACCTCCACCGCCTCTTCCACGCATCCCTGATCTTTTTACTTCATCAACTACCTGCACGGTGGTCATTTTAGTAAGGGCTTTGCAAAGGGCAAAATAGCCATCGTTGGCGATGTACTCATCCAGGGAGGCATAGTCAATGGTACCGCAATTGCGCAGAACAATCTTTTTTTGATGTTTGAAAAAATTGATCTCCTGCATATTGGGAATTTCCTTCCCTGTTTCCGGATCCTTGTAACAATATTTGGTGGCTATCTTCCCTTTCTTGATGTGCTCCTTGACGATCTGAGCCATATCGGTAGGTTTCAGATTGCAATAGAGGATTTGTCCTGGATTGATGATCAGCGTCGGCCCCAGGGTGCAGGCACCCATGCAACCAGTCAGATTAATTTTTACCTTTTCGGTCAGCTTCTCGTGTTCCAATGCCTTGACGAAAGCCTCCTTTACCTCACGGCAGTCGGAGGAGAGACATCCGGCGGCGTAACAAACATGGGCGACAAACTGGTATTGGGACTCCTGCTCCTGAAATGAGGTTTTGACATCATTCAGATCTTTCAGAGATTTGATGTTCATGACATTCATTAATTTGGTTTTCAAATTGATAGGAAGGAAAATCTATGGGCCCTATTTCAGCATTCCGAGAATACGGTGCAATTTATTGGGATTCACCTGCTTGTAAACTTTATCGTTGATGGTCATGGCCGGAGCCAAACCGCAGGCGCCAATGCAGCGCATTACCTGAAGGGAGAATATCTTGTCATCCGTAGTTTCTCCGACATCGATTGAAAGTATCTCCTTCAATTTGTTGACAACCTCTTTCCCTCCCCGAACATAGCAAGCTGTGCCCAAACAGATACTCACGGTATATTTGCCCTTTGGTTTGGTCGAAAAGAAGGAATAAAAAGTGAGCACACTGTTCACTTTCGAATTGGGGATATCCATCTTATTGGCAATAAAGGATTGAACCTCCGGTGAGAGATACCCGAAAATGGCCTGACCCATGTGCAGAATCTGAATCAGGTTGCTCTCCTTTCTGTCATAATCGTCCATTACCTGTTCCAGCATACTGAATTTTTCAGTCTCAGTCATCGAATGGACACTGCAAATTTCGTCGTGCGTAATCATAAGTTTTTCAGGTTTATAGTTGACTGAAACACTTTTAAGCAGATGGGGATACCTGGAACGGCATTTCTCACTCAAAGTGCATCACCTCCAAAGCTATAGAATTATTGGGATAAGTTTAAATGACTTATGTTAGAATTTTGATAAAAATTGATTTTTTTATCAAAATGTACCAAAAATCTAAACAAATGAAAATAGTTAGCTAAATGGATGTAAATAAGGAAAGTGACTAAAGTGAGCTAAATTGACCAAAATGCCTAAAGTAACAGGTAATAGAAAGTTTGTGAAAGGCAAATCATTGGAAAAGACAGTTCGTCACACCAAGTCACATTAGGCACTTTTAGTAGGTAAAAAGTTTTCTGACATCCTTCTTGGTCCCTTCGGGAAGCTCTTCCAAAGATGAAAGCGCCGAGCTGATCTTCGATTTGAAATTCCAGCAGGTCATCTGCCGGAGCGTGAGTCTTCGGGCAAACTCATAAGTCGAAATGGCTTCATTTCCCCTGCATACTTGAAAGGCAATGTAAAATGCCTTGCTGATGGGAAATTTACAGTTGTGAAAAATCGTTCCAGCCGTTGCCGATTCTTCGGCTTTGCATTTGGTACATCTCCGCGAATAAGGGGTCTTCCCAATGCAGAAATTGGTATTCCCACATTTCCTGCACTCAAATTCCTCCCCCCATTTCATCGTGGCAATAAATTCCAGACACCGCTCATCACTTTGAAACAGCAAGTTGAGTTCTTCCGGGGACAGATCGTCTGAAAAGAAATTCTTCATACGGCAAAAATAGTGATAATAAAAAGATTTAAGTGATAGTAATGCGATTTAAAATTAATTTTTATACTTTTGTCACGTCAATTTAATATTTAGCGAAATTGCTTAGGAATTGACGAATTTTTATTAGAGAAAATAACATTTTCCAAAATTATGGATTATTCAAGTATAAATCTTAGATACAGTGAGTTAGCCAAAACAGAGTGTTGTTTGTCTTGTGGTGGGGCAATCAATTTTTCAAAGGTTCAACCTGGAGAAGTTTGCGTAGACCTGGGCAGTGGTCGTGGCACAGATGTACTTCGTATGGCAGAACAAGCCGGAGAAGCAGGTTTTGCTTACGGCATTGACATTTCGGAAGGTATGCTGGCTACGGCAAGCACAAATGCACTCAAATTCGGGATCACCAACGTGAAATTTGTCAGGAGCGATCTGGAAAAACTTGAATTGCCAGATCTCACTGCCGACCTGGTCATCTCCAATTGCACCATCAACCATGCTGCGGATAAGGTCGCCGTCTGGCGGGAGGTTTTCAGGATTCTTAAAAAAGGAGGTCGTTTTGTGGTGAGTGATATCTATGCCACTTCCCCGGTGCCGGAGGAGTTTCGGAACGACCCGGTGGCGGTAGCAGAGTGCTGGGCAGGCTCAGTAACCAGGGAAGAGTACCTGGCAACACTGATGGCAGCTGGATTCAAATCCATCACCATTCTGGAAGAGTCAAAACCTTATCCCAAAGGCAAGGTAGAAGTTTGCAGTTTTACCATTGCAGGTGTAAGACCCACTGCAAAATCCTGTGGCTGTTCCAATTGATTCGTACTTTCCAATAAGGCCATTCGTCTGTTGGCGAAGTAAAAAGAGGCTTTTCTAAGCAAATAAATAGGATCACATTTCATTCATTCATTAATTCATTTTAAATGAAAAGTTTGGTTAAAAAGCAGGAAGCGCAGAAAAGCGTGGTCATAGCCCAGTGCTGTGCCAAGACTTCCAAATCGGTTGTGGGCTGCCACGACTAAATTAAAAGAATAAGCCGCCGGGAGAGCAATTTCCCGGTAGGCTTATTCTCAATTTTAGATTTTGGATTTTCGACCTTGGAATCCGGAATCGACATGAATTGGCACTATAAGGCCAAAATCAAGATCGTAGCGCAATCGAAAATCGAAAATTCAATATGACTCAGTTGCTCAAATCAAAACACAACATTGTATCCAAAGTTCAGGATTCTGATAGCTATTTTGCCGTAAACCTGCTAAGCGGAAGTGCCGACCTGCTGTCTGAAGAGGAGGCCAAAATGCTGGTTTCGCCAGAACAGGACCTGCTTGAAAACCCGGTAACGATGCTTAATCTGGCAGACAATGGGTATTTGGTGAATGCTGAAGAAGAAAAGAAACGCTACCGAAACCGTTACTTCGACTTTGTTGACCAGCGGGACGACGAAGAGGTTCAACTCTTTTTTGTCCCCAATTACAGTTGCAATTTCAGCTGTAGTTACTGTTACCAGGATGAATATACCAATCCCAGCCAATCTGCAACCCCTGAACTGATCGACGCCTTCTTCGACTATGTCAGAAAGGAGTTGGCCAACAGACGAAAATACCTGACGATATTTGGTGGAGAACCACTGTTGAATACTCCTCATCAGCGCAGCTTGATCTCCTTGATGGTGGAGCGGGCCAAAGAGGCGGAAATCGACATTTGCGTAGTAACCAATGGCTACTACCTCGAAAATTACATTGAACTGCTCTCGAAGGGAAAGATCCGCGAAATACAGATTACCCTAGATGGTACCAAAAGCATCCACGACCAGCGACGTTTTCTCAAAGGGGGTTCTCCAACCTTTGAACCCATCGTGCGCGGTATTGATGCCGCCATGGCAGCAGGATTTCCAGTTAATCTCAGGATGGTCATCGACAAGCAAAACATCGACAACCTGCCGGAACTAGCCACCTTTGCCATCGAAAAAGGTTGGACTTCCAACCCGCTTTTCAAGACCCAGATTGGAAGAAACTATGAGTTGCACCACTGCCAGTCGACGCCTGATCAGCTATTCACAAGAATATCACTATTTAAAAAAATATTTGAACTGACTTTGGAATTCCCACATATCCTGGAATTCTACAAACCCTCCTATTCTGTAGCAAAATACCTGTCAGAAAATGGGCAGCTACCGGATCCCTTGTTCGATGCCTGTCCGGCTTGCAAGTCAGAATGGGCCTTCGATTATTCAGGAAGAATCTACTCCTGCACGGCCACGGTCGGAAAGGAGGAGGAGGCTCTGGGTACCTTTTTCCCCGAAATAACAAAAAATGAACAATTGATTCACCAGTGGGCATCGCGCGATGTGACTTCCATCGAAGAATGTAAGAACTGTTCCGTTCAGCTTGCCTGTGGAGGCGGTTGTGGATCTGTGGCTAAAAACAAAAACGGATCTATCCTCTCGCCCGATTGCCGGCCGGTAAAGGAGCTGCTTGAGATCGGGTTCAAGGCGTACTTCAATGAAGTGCTGGACGAAAAATGAACAGGAAGACTGGGAGGACTAGGTTGACTGGAACGATGAGGAAGAAAAGAGGGTGAGAGGGTATGAGGGTAAGAATAGGGGATGAAAAAAGATGAGAGTTGAGAACTGAGAGTCGCTACAGTTGAGTCATGGTTCGCCTGCTACGTTTGGCATAAGAGTTATACAGGAAGGATTCTCATGATTGTTAAGACCACGATGAAAATTGCTCAGGAATAGGAGCCGCTTAGCGGCGAAATTTTGGTAGAAGAGCGAATGACCAAAAGCCTCGTCCGCGATTGTATATAGAAAGAAGGGACAGGGATTTTTACGGACGAAAGGAACAAATAGGGCAGGAGGCACAATCGAAAATCGACCCTTCGACTTCGCCCATGGACCAGATAAAAATTGAAAATTGAATCATAAAATATTGTAAAACCATGAAAGAGATCAGCAGTTCAGAATTTGAACAGGAAGTTTTAAAAGGAGGAAAAGTTGTTTTGGATTTTTATTCCACGGAGTGTCCACCCTGTGAGGCTGTGGCCCCCAAGTTTGAATCCCTTGCCGGGATGTACGGGGAAGAGATCAAATTTCTAAAGATGTACCGCCAGTCTAACCGTGAACTGTCTGACCAACTCGGTGTAAAATCTTCGCCAACCCTGCTCTTTTTTGACAACGGCAAAGAGGTTACCGAACGTTTAGCCGGTGGCATCAAGCGGAGCGACATCATCAAAAATCTGAATATTCTGATTCCGACTGAAAAAGTCAGGGAGATTTCTGCAAAAATCAAACCGATCGTTTCCGAATATGACGTGATCGTACTGGGCGGAGGCCCCGGCGGTCTCACGGCAGGATTGTACCTATGTCAGGCGAAGGTAAACACAGTATTGGTGGATATTTCCCTGCCGGGAGGACACGTTTCCACCACCCACGAAGTCTCCAACTATCCCGGTTTCATCGATCCGCAGGCAGGTTACATGCTCTCCCACAACATGTCAGAACAGACCAAACTGTGTGGAACAGTTTTCAAAGTTGCCGTTGATGTCACAAAGGTTGATCTGGTCAAAAAAACTGTGGTTATCGACGAAACAGAGACCATCCACGCAAAAAAAATTATCATCGCCACAGGTACCACGCCAAATTTGACGGGTGCCAAAGGTGAACGGGAGCTAAAAGGCAAGGGAATATCCTATTGCGCAACCTGCGATGCAAAGTATTTTGTCGACAAGGAGGTAATCGTAATTGGCGGTGGCAACTCTGCCGTTGAGGAGAGTGACTTCATCTCCAAATTTGCCTCTAAAGTAACCATGGTCCATCAGTTTGCTGCTTTTACAGCCAACAAAACTGCCGTGGATAAACTGCTTGCAAATCCGAAGATTCAACCACTCTTTCTGCACGAACCCCGCTCTTTTCAAAAAATCGGAGACCGGATGGTCGTCGAAGTGGAAGACCTCACCACCAAAGAGATCAAAATCCTGGAAGCCGATGGGGTATTTATTTTCATTGGCATGAAACCTAACCTCGGCCTCTTTACCGATAAGCTGGAACTCGACCAGTGGGGCTACATCAAAACGGACGATGAAATGCGTACTTCCATCCCAGACGTCTATGCGGTAGGAGATGTGATCAGCAAGAAGTACCGTCAGATTACGACCGCAGTAGCAGATGGAACCATTGCCGCCATCTCGATCGCGAAGGAGCTGGACTGATTCCCGTTGAAAGGTTTTGCTACAAAGACACTAAAACACCAAAGGATAGGAAGGGAGCAAATAGCCTCCTCCTTTGTGATCCCTTGGTGTCCTTGTGCCTTCGTTGCTAGTTAAAATCTTCCGGAGAAGATTCGTTATTCATAGACATTGATCTTGCTGCTGGCATCCTTTTTCAAAGATATCTCCTGTGGCTGACGGGCGCGAATAGTTGAACTGTCGGACAAGGAGCCTCGGATATTCTTGACAAAAAAGTCGAAATTGGCCTCAGAATTCCGAAGTTGTATCGTCAGTGAATCCAAACTAAACTCGGATGAACTGATTTCAGAGTGATTCTTTGCTGTAAGGTCGATGGCCCCGAATGGATATCTCAAACGGAGATGCTGATTAAGAAACAAGTAACTGTGATCAAGATCGAAGACCAGTTTCCCCATTCCAAGACGTTCCGTACTCACCATAGAATTAGTCAATTGAATCTTCTGAAGCGAATCCGTTGCAAAAATTGTAAGGGACGAACTTCTGTGAACCGGTTTCTCAAAATCACTTACCAGCAAGGTGTCTCCCCGGAAGGTATAATTCACCTTGGGAACGATCGAATCCTTGAGGCTGGTCACCTCCAGATAGGACGAGTCCTTCCTGACAAGGGTGATGTTCATGCTGTTGTTTACAAGAAGCACCTTGAAGTCCGGGAGTGTTTGCCTGCTCATTTTGAAGTCGGATCCATTGCCTGCATTCAGATGGCCACTAATTTTAATATCAATAGCAGCAGCCAGGATGAGCAGGGTGATGGTCGAAAGGAGGGATATGAAGATGATTTTACTTGTTTTCATTTGGGTGCTGGTTAAAGGTGGTTTCGAAATAGGGCTTTAGTTCCGCAAAAGTAATGCCGAGAATTTTAGTTTGTCGTACAATCTGGGGCAATTCAATTTCTAAAAACTCTTGCCTCTTCCATTGATGGATGATGGCGACTGCCTCGTTACTTACATAGTACCCCACTCCTCGTTTGTTGTCAATGATACCCCGCGTTTGCAATTCACTGTAGGTACGCATCACCGTATTGGGATTGACACCCATATCGGTGGCCAGATCACGAACGGATGGAATCTTTTCCCCCGGCGGGTATATTCCCTCCATCACTTTCTCCGAGATGCTGTCGGCAATCTGAAGAAAAATTCCTTTGCTGTTTTTGAATTCCATTCTAGGCCTCCTTTTCTTTAAGCCTGAACCAGGCAATGGTGAGCAGACATACATTGACCAAAGTGATCAGCATGGAAAGGGCAGCGATGGCGGCGTTATCCGTTTTGAAAAAGAACAATCTGATGTTTGAAATGCCGTGCAGATTCAATGCCTTTCCCAGGAATATCGTGAACATGGTGTAGCCAAAAAGCAATACTCCAATTGAAAACCAGGTTTTTCGGAAGGGCATTTTTGAAAAATTGCTGGCACCTGCAAAGAAGAGAAACAGGGAGAATAGCCACCCTTGCACGACGGCAAAGAGCGTCCATCCTCCAAAGTGGCCATGGCTGGTGAGTTTTAGCCAGACTTCACCAAACGAAAACCGGTAGTGGACCAATTCCGGGACAAAGCTGTTGACTATGATTCCTTCCAGGTTGGCAACCACCCAGTACATGGGGGGTATGATGAGAATGAAGAGCAAAATTCTGGTAACAAATTCAAAAAGATATTTTTCGGTTCTGGTAGCCGGCAGCATCAGGTATGCCATGCTTTTCTCTTTGGTCCGAAAGGCAGGGAAGGCTAAACCTGAAAACAGAATTCCCAATGGGAAGAAGAGATAGGCAAAAACACCGCTGTAATCCACGTTGTTCCAATCACTGAATTGTTGGCTCGCCTGTAGGAAATAGAGCAGGAAAAAGAGCAGGATGGAGGAGCCCCCAAGCGTGATCCCAATCACTCTTTTGTTGATAATCAGCGATTGTTTGCAAAGTGCCAGAAATCGCTCACTGGAAAATAGGTTATTTGTTTGCATGGGTTATCCGATTTTTTTTCCGTTTGTCACTGCATTAAAAAGCAATTCGATATCGACCTCGGTCTCTGCGTGGTCCTTCTGCACCATCATCCGGTATCCTCCGGGTACTGCCTCCCCGTAAATGGCCCCTTCCATATCTGTCGAAGCGCCGGAAACAAAGCACACTTTTTGGGAGATCTCTGCGATGGTCTGATGGAAAATCATCTTTCCATCGTCGAGGATGAGGATCTTGTCGATCAGATTCTCCACGTCTTTTACCTGATGGGTTGAGATGATCACCAGCTGGTCTTCATCGAGTGATCCTGCCAGAATCTTCCGGAACAAGGATTTCGAAGGAATGTCGAGCCCATTGGTGGGTTCATCCAGTACCAGCAGCCGGCAACGCGTGGAGAGTGCAAAGGCAATCAGGAACTTTTTCTTTTGTCCGTGCGAATGCTTTTGCAGGTTGTTTTCGGCCATGAGTTCAAATTCTTCGAGAATGCGTACAAACAGTGCCTGGTCGAAACGGGGATAAAACGGGGCAAAAGCCTTCACATATTCCTGAATCGAGATGGAAGGGAAATAGAACTCTTCCGGCACCAAAAAAACATCGTTTAGCATCGAAACCTCCCTGTTTTTGGGATCGTGGCCCAAAATTGAAATCACGCCGGAATTGCTGTGCAGCAGTCCGGTCATCAATTTCAGCAGCGTAGTCTTCCCGGCCCCGTTTTTCCCCAGCAATCCGGTGATGCTTCCGGGTTCCAGGTGAAGCGACAAACCATTGAACAACCCCTTCTGACGGGAATAGGTAAAGTCAAGGTCATTGATTTGAATCATGATAGAATGTTTTATTGTTTTAGTGTACTACATAACTAATACAGTACAAATGTAAAATTATTTCTGTCAGATTTCCAAATAATTCAGATTTTTTTTCAAATAATATTAAATCCGGAGAAGGGCAGGTTAAATTTATTGCCGAATAATTGTAAATCAAGGACATCCGAATTTTTGAAAAATTTGAAATTTATTGGCGTTGCCCTTAGAAATTGTTGAATAAAGCTATCAATGGGTAAAAATAGATGTAAATTAGTAGGTCGGTTTTAGTCACTTGGAAATCCGAAATTTGTTTTTGGTTCGAAAATCATTAAAGTTGTATGCCATGCAAGTAGATCAGTCAATTTTTGAAAAAGAGAGTCTTTTTGGATTCAACGAAACAGTTGAATTGCTGCTAAACGCTGCTACCGACCGGGAATGGAACAATCCTGCCACCCACGATCTTCAGAATTCTCTGGCCAAAGCTGGGAAAGCCATTCTTCCGGTGACTGTCATCGAGGTTTGTAAGCCTGAATATTCCGGTCAGATGCTTGAACTGAGCGATGAGCGGATTATTTCGGTGATGATGCCTTGCCGGATATCTGTCTACGAAAAGGCGAACGGCAAAACCTATGTGGCTACTGTCAACTACAAGCTTTTTACCACCGGACAGTCAGAGGTGATTCGTGATGTGATGATGGAAGCCGCCAACGATCTGGAAGAAATCGTGAGGGCAGTTGCCAGGTAAAACATTTCTGATTCGTGGATTTTACCCGACGGATTTCCAAACTCCGGCTTTTTGGAGAAAAACGGATATCCTTGATTATTTCAGGATGTAGAAAAATAATTACCTTCTTTCTTCTCTTTGTCAGGGAATTGCCTTAACTTTATTGGGAGTGACGTGCACAAAGCTCAGGCAGATTCCGAAAAGCCTGGGAAAAGAGTAGGAGTATTTTTTAATATTTTCGCTATGAAAGAGTTGGAAAGAGTTGAATTAGCCAATATTAATGGAGGTACAATTAAATGGTGGGAGGCGGCGAAAAAAGGAATTTGGTTCGGCATTGCCTTAACTATCATTGAAAATTGGGCAGATATTAAGTCAGGAACGGTTGATGGTTGGAATGATGCAATGAAAGAAAAGTGAATATTAATAAACCCTCTGACAAAAAATGCTATGACAAAGATGAATTACAATGAAAACTGCTTTTTTGAATTAACTATCGAAGAAGCTAAATTTGTAAATGGAGGTGAGCCTACAAAGCACACTTCATTTTGGTATGATTCTTTTTATGAACTTTCACATACTGTTGGGAAAATCTACAAGGCAGCTGTTGAAGAAGGAATCTTCTCCAGATCTTGGTGGGAAGATTTTAGTATAGATCTTTCATCCTAGAATAAAATGCAAGTAGGGAGAAGGGAATTTCTATTGCTTTTTTCCTACTTGCATTTTTTAGTTCATTGAGCTAAGATTAAAACAATATTCAATCAAACAGAGAATAGGTTCTTGATGAAAAGTAAAAAGGCGCACTTCCAATACTTTAGGCGAATTATAATGATCATGTTAATAACATCATTATTATACTCATTCATTGATTTCTATGTCCCGTTAAAGAGAATGTTTGAGGGAGATAAAATGAAGTTGAATGAAATAATAGCATATATCAATTATAATCATCACTTGCCTTATATTCTAGTTGTAAGTTTTGCGATTGGATATTATTGGTATTTGGATGATCATTCAAAAGTGAGAAAATGAATAGCTATTTATTTCATCTAGGTTTCCGTTAATTTATTATTCATCGTCACTACTGTCCGGTTATAAGTCAAACAACTTCAATTGGTTAGGATCTTCTAACACGGATAAATTGTAGTTATTATTTGTAAACAGTTCATTTATAGGCACTTTTTCAAATAGAGATAGGCTGAAAATCTGTAATAAAGTG
>CAINVV010000132.1 GCA_903854235.1 uncultured Bacteroidia bacterium
CATCAGAATTGTTAACCATTTATCATAAAGAAATTATTTTGTTTATTAATTGATCAATTGTAAAAACCAATATCATAAATTTAAAAATCTAGACACAAAATGAAAGTTGCAATTGTAGGTAGCGGTTATGTAGGTTTGGTAACAGGAACCTGTTTTTCTGAAGTTGGTATTGAAGTCACTTGCGTAGATATCGACCAAAAGAAAATTGACAACCTTAACAATGGAATAATTCCAATCTATGAACCTGGGCTGGAAGAGATGCTGTTGCGTAACATGAAGAAGGGCAGGTTGAAATTTACAACATCTCTAGCTGAGGCACTTGAGGATTGTGAAGTACTGTTTGTTGCTGTTGGAACGCCTCCTGACAAGGATGGGAGTGCAGATCTGCAATATGTATTGAGTGTTGCCCGAGACTGCGGAAAAAACATGAAGGATTATCTGCTGATTGTAACCAAGAGTACTGTCCCCGTTGGTACCGCTCAGAAGGTAAGAAAAGCCCTGCAGGAAGAGTTGAACAAGAGAAGTGTCGCCATCCAGTTTGATGTGGCCTCCAATCCTGAGTTTCTCAAAGAGGGTGCTGCCATTGACGACTTCCTCAAACCCGACCGCATCGTGGTTGGTCTGGATTCTCCAAGGGCTGAGGAGTTAATGAAAAGTCTCTACAAGCCATTCACGCTGAACGGTCATCCGATTATCTTCATGGATATCACTTCTGCGGAAATGACCAAATATGCAGCCAATGCCATGCTAGCCACCAAGATCAGTTTCATGAACGACATCGCCAACCTTTGCGAAATCGTTGGAGCCGATATTAACATGGTGCGCAAGGGTATTGGTTCTGATTCAAGAATTGGCAACAAATTCATCTATCCCGGAATTGGTTATGGTGGATCCTGCTTCCCCAAAGACGTAAAAGCGCTGATACATACAGCCGAAGACTTCAATTACAAGCTGCGGGTTTTGCAAGCGGTAGAAGATGTGAACCAGGATCAGAAATCCGTTCTTTTCCAAAAGGTATACAACTATTTCAAGGGAGATCTGAAGGACAAAGTCATTGCAGTTTGGGGTCTGTCGTTTAAGCCTCAGACAGATGATATGCGGGAGGCACCTTCGGTTGTTATTATCAAAAAGCTTTTGGAAGCCGGTGCAAAAGTGAAAGCTTACGATCCTATTGCAATGAAGGAGGCGACCCATCAGCTCGGAGACACCATTACCTATTCAGAGGATCAATATGAAGCCCTAATCGATGCAGACTGCCTCCTTTTGGTAACTGAATGGCCAGAATTTAAATTTCCGAATTTCAAAATCGTAAAAAAACTGCTGAATAGTGCCGTTATTTTTGACGGCAGGAATATTTATGATTTAGTGGAAATGAATCGTTTGGGCTTCGACTATTTCTGCATTGGGATTAACACAACCAAGTAATTTTAATTCATCTTTTCAGAGCCGGATATTTAAAAGGTACCCGGCTCTGAACTTAATAGTATTCACATTATGATCAGGAAAAAGGTATTAGTCACCGGAGGAGCCGGATTTGTTGGATCTCATCTCTGTGAACGTTTGCTGCAGGAAGGGAATGATGTGGTCTGTCTCGACAACTACTTCACAGGTCAAAAACAAAACATTGTCCATCTGCTTCAGAATCCCTATTTTGAACTGATACGGCACGATGTTACCAATCCTTTCTTCATTGAGGTAGACGAAATCTACAACCTGGCTTGTCCAGCTTCCCCGGTTCATTACCAGTACAATGCCATCAAGACGATGAAGACCTCTGTGATGGGTGCAATCAACATGTTAGGACTTGCCAAGAGAGTAAAGGCCAAGATTCTGCAGGCATCCACCAGCGAGGTATACGGGGATCCACAGGTACATCCTCAGATTGAAACTTACTGGGGTCACGTAAATCCCATCGGGGAAAGATCCTGCTACGATGAGGGAAAACGATCCGCTGAGACCTTGTTCGTCAACTACCATAAACAGAACAACGTCAGAATAAAAATTATCAGAATCTTCAATACTTACGGTCCACGGATGCATCCAAACGATGGACGTGTGGTCTCCAATTTTATCGTACAAGCCTTGCAAGGGAAGGATATCACCATCTACGGCGATGGCTCCCAAACCAGAAGCTTTCAGTATGTGGATGACCTGGTAGAAGGGATGATCCGGATGATGGCCTCACCGGAAAGCTTTACAGGACCAGTAAACATCGGGAATCCCAACGAATTTACCATCCTTCAGCTGGCCGAGCAAGTCATTGAACTGACCAATTCAAAATCCAGGATTGTCAGGATGCCGCTGCCTTCCGATGATCCGACACAACGTCAGCCCAACATCGAACTTGCCAAGAAAATGCTGGATTGGGAACCTAAAATTCAACTGAAAGAGGGACTTGTCAAAACTATTGATTATTTTGCCGCGACTATTTAAAATCTGGTTATGGCAATGATAGACTGGGAACAATTTGAGGAAAATTTTGGCTATTACGATAAGGAGACCATCAGGGAGGTAATCGAAAGCTACCTCGAAGAGTACGAAGAGCGTTTGAATACACTGGAGAGAAATTTTGCCAATGAGGAATTTGCTCCACTATCCTTCAATGCACATAGTCTTAAAAGCGTGATTGGTAATTTCATGGCTCCTGATCCTTACGAAACCTGCCGTCAAATTGAGACCGATGCAAAGGAAAATTTGACACAGGAACTCCCAGCCCTACTGATGAAGTTGAAGGAACAGATCCAAACGTTGAATCTGGAATTGAGAGAATATCTTCAAAAATAGAGATGCTCAAAGCAACAATGGTACTCAACATTGTTGCTTTTTTTATGCCTTTGAAGGTGGTGAAAACAGTTACAGTTTCTTCATTCCAACTCTGGACAAGTAGGAACTCTTAGCCAGCTTTGGGTCTGCATCCAGGGCGATGTACAGAATGGTCTTGATATCGATAACAACGGCTTGCAATTTAGATAGATCGGGAGAAACAAAAGCAGTGGGTTTCTTGTCGTACATGTTGTTTGAGGCCATTTTTTCGATTTTAAATTGTGTAAATACCAGGCTAATCCATTTGCGAAGGATCAATAATTTCCAATTTAGCTAGAAATCGGCAAAATTGTAATCATTTTAAAAACAGATTGGGCACAAGGTAGTCTAAAAAATTGGATAATTGGGTATACTGAACCGTTTGCCCTGATTTATACCATTAATTTGCGGCCAAATTATTTATTTACAAGACTGGCAGCTTAAAAGACAAGGAGAAAGAGGTCCTGGGTTTATTCGCTGTTGCCAGATCAACCAGTTTATAAACCACCAAATAGGTTCCCTTAGGCAACACACCAAGCTGAATGGTATCATTGCGCAACATACATGGCAGCATCATCCTGCTGTTAAACTGTTTTTCGATATTGATCACAGACCCGTTTCTTTGAACAAAAGCCAGTTTGTTGTACCCACAATCCTCATAAATTACAAGGTAAATAGCATTTCCTGTCGTTGGAATCACGGGCAGAATCTTCATTTTATAACTGGCCAACTCAGATAAAGGAACTTCCGGAAGATTATCGGGGACTACATCAGCATCCGAGCACTTCCAAAAAAGTGCTAAAACGATGACCAAAAGGTATCCTAGATTTCTCAAAACAAAGAATTAAATTTAGAATGCTGACTATCTCCGTAAACTGATCGATTTCTTCTGCGTCGTGGAAAGAATTAATTTCAATTATACGTGCAAAAAACGTGCCTTTTCATCGAGAATCGGATCTTAAAAATCAATTTGTCAGCAAATGAAATTAAATTTACGAAAATTAATTCCGGATCCGATGAAAAAACCGTTGCAACTCCTGATATTTTTATTTTTCCCCTGCCTCACTATAGCCCAGATACTTCCCAACTATGCCCTGGTTCTTCACGGCGGAGCCGGTGTGATGGCAGCTGAATCGATGACTCCGGCAGTGCAGAAGGAGTACGTTTCCGTTCTAAACCGTGCGCTTCAGGTCGGTGATTCTGTTTTGGCTTCCGGAGGTACTTCCATGGATGCAGTGGTAAAAACCATCGTGATCCTGGAAGACTCCCCCTTGTTTAATGCAGGGAAAGGGGCCGTCTTTACTCACGAAGGAACGGTCGAACTGGATGCTTCGGTGATGGACGGGAAGACACTTACAGCCGGTGCCGTAGCCGGGATCACGGACATCAAGAATCCGATTGAACTCGCCAGAGCTGTAATGGAAAAATCAGAGCACGTGCTCCTCACCGGAAAGGGTGCCTCCCAGTTTGCGATAGAACAGGGATTCAAGCAAGTACCAAACAGCTATTTCTATACCGAAAAGCGGTTTCAACAACTCCAGGAATTGCTCAAAAATGAACGTAAACCAGGAACAAACGACAAACACGGCACCGTCGGATGTGTGGCATTGGATCGCTTTGGCAACATCGCGGCAGGTACCTCCACAGGAGGCATGACCAACAAAAAATATGGCAGAATAGGAGATTCCCCAGTGATTGGTGCCGGCACCTATGCCAACAATGCCACCGGAGGATTTTCCTGTACCGGCCACGGTGAATATTACCTCCGACTAGGATTTTCGAGAGATGTTTCCGCACTGATGGAATACCGACAGCTGGATGTACAAAAAGCTTGTCAGCTCGAAATCGAAAAACTGACCAAACTTGGGGGCACAGGCGGAGTGATTGGTCTTGACAGGTACGGAAACATCGCCATGGAATTCAATACCCCCGGAATGTTCAGGGGATACATCAAATCAGATGGTTCCAGGTTTACCGCCATATTTAAATAAGTGATTACGCGATTGGACAACAATTTAAATGCCTCTTTTTGAAACTAGTTAGGGGAAAAGAGCATTTCCTTGCAGGCAAACTCAGACAAAAAACTGTCCAAAGGGAGCTACAGAGAGATCTCAAAATAAAAAAACCAGGACTTTCGTCCTGGTTTTTTTATTTTCTATTATTTAATTAATATAGGTTTGCCAAGTCCGACAGACTCCAGCGGATCGAGCTGTGTTTTGGCATCTCCAACCACTACATAATACATTTTTGAAGGATCAATGTACTTTTGCGTAAACTGAAGTTGTTGTTCTATGGTTACGTTTTTCAAATAGGCTTCCTCCTTTTTGATATAATCGGCTGGAAGGTTATTGTCTGTCATGGTATTGAGCATACCCATCAGTCCGCTGAGTGTTTCAAAACGCAGTGCATTTCCTTTCAGCAGCGAGGATTTGGTGAAATCAATATAATCCTGAGTATTTGCTTTCCTGTACTTTTCCATCTCTGTTTTGAAAATGGTAACAGACTCGACCGTTGAGTTGGTGCGGACCTTGGACGTGGCAACAAATTGCCCGTAATCGTTGGAACCAGTAAAGGATGATCTTGCACCATAGGTGAATCCTTTCTCTTCTCTTAGGATCAAATTCAGGACGCCGTTGAACGAACCACCGAGTTTATAATTTGCCACAAATGCAGGATAAAAATCTGGATTGGATCTTGGTACGGAGGGGGCGCCAATGGAAATCACCGATTGTTTGGCACCAGGAACATCTACAAAATATAGCTGTGATTTTTCGGGTGCAGCGGCCATCTTAACCTGTGGAATCTCAATATTCCTTGCAGCCCAGCTGCCATTTAGCGTTTCTAAAGCCTTCAAGACCCGCTGCTGATCGATGTTTCCAACTATCAACATTTTGGATATGGAGGGGGAAATATATTTTGTATAATACTCTTTAAGGTCGTCCAGCGTGATACTGGCAACCGAACTTGCAGTTCCTGATGCATCAATCGCCAGGACGTTTTCACCAAAAATCAGTTTGTTCAATGCTTTGGAGGCAAGGAATTCTGGATTAGAAGAATTTCTCCTGATGCCATTGATAATTCTGCTTTTCGCGAGGTCAAATTGTTCCTTGTCCCATCTTGGCTCGAGCAAAATTTCCTGCACCAGCGTAAGTGATTTTTCAAAATTTCGTGCAAGCATCCCTCCTGAACTGCGGAATCCGGTAGAACCCACTTCAATGGTGATGTCTTCATTGTCGGAGGAGACCCTGATCGAGGCACCCAATAGACCGATGGCATCTTCCAGTTCTTCAGGGGTCTTGTTTTTTGTGCCTTCATTCATCATCGTTGCAACCAGGTTGGCAACACCCGCTTTGGCCACATTGTCCAATTTGTGTCCACCTTCTATTTTGAGGACATATTGCACCATAGGCAATTCTGTCTGGGGAATGCCCCATACTTTCAGACCATTTGACAAAGAAGCAGACCATGGTTTTGGAATGGTTACTTCGGGATCGGGACCCAGTGCAGGTTTGATCGAACGGTCCAGTTTTGTTTTCGTTTTTACGATAGCTTCATCTGCAACCGGCACATCCTTTACCTCTGCGGCTTTCGTGACATCTTCCTCGGCAATTCCCGCATTGACAGAACCTGTAACCATCAATTTGGTTTCGCCCTTCGGAACGAAGCTGGTCTCCACAAAATTTTTGCCTTTGATGTATTTCGCGTAAACGGCCTTTACATCCGCAATAGTAACTGCTTGTGTATTGGCCAGATCTTTTTTGTAGAACTCAGGATCTCCAGCATAAATGTTGTATTCTGCCAGTGTAAATGCCTTACTTTGAACGCTTTCAAACGAATTGATAAATCTTGTTTCATCGTTTGCCTTGATTCTGGTAAGATCCTCTTCCGTAAATCCATCTTTTTCGAATTTATCAAAACCTTCGAAAATGGCTTTCTCAATTTCTGTCAGATTAACTCCGGGATTAGCCGTAACTGAGATAGTGAATGACCCTGCCAGTTCTTGTGATCCATTTCTGGCTCCAACACGAGATGTCAATTTTTTATCCTTAACAAGAACGGTGTAGAGTGCGGACTTCTTTGTGCCTGCCATCAGCTCACCCAAAAAGTTAAGGGCATAAGAATCTTTTGAATATCGCTCTGCTGTTGGGAAAACCATGGTCAGCATCGGCATTCTTGCAAAATTGTCTTCCTGGTATAATTTAACGGTAGATGCCAATGTAACCGGCATGGGTTTACGCTTTTCGATGGTTTCACCCCTGTTAATTTCGCCGAAATATTTTTCAATCAATGCCTTCACGGTAGTTTTATCAATGTCTCCGGCTACGACCAATGTGGCATTGTTGGGTGCATAATACTTGTGATGAAAGGCACGAACATCTTCGACGGAAGCACCAGTCAGGTCCTTCATATCACCGATGACCGTCCAGCTGTAAGGATGTCCTTTGGGGAATAGCGTTTTGGCAATGATCTCCTGATTGAAACCATAGGCAGCATTGTCGACGCTCTCCCGTTTCTCGTTTTGAACCACATTTTGTTGATTGACCAGCGCTGATTTTGTTACAACGTTCTCCAGATAGCCCATTCTGTCGGATTCCATCCAGAGGGCCATTTCAAGGGCATTCTTTGGGACAATTTCATAATAATTGGTTCGATCCTGGTTGGTACTTCCATTCAACGTGCCTCCGGCACCCTGAATATTTTTAAAGAAAGTATCCTCTGCAACATTCTCTGATCTCTGGAACATCATGTGTTCAAAAAGATGAGCGAACCCGGTCTTGCCGGCAACTTCCCTGCTGGAACCAACGTGGTAATAGACTGCCACGGCTGCAATGGGATCAGATTTATCCACGTGAAGAACAACTGTCAACCCATTTTTAAGGGTGTATTTTTCGATTGGAATGGTTATTCCGGCCTCTTTTGCCTGAGACTTTAGGGAAAAGAGCGCAACAATCACAAACAAAATGAATGCGGTTTTTTTCATAAAAAGATAAATTAGATAAATTATGGATAATCAGAACGTTAGTATGGTGCTCAAAATTAAAATTCTATTCGATCGCACTTTTCAATATTTTAATCAATAGATTATCAGCCTATTAAATATTAATTTCAATCCAAAATCAACTTTCCAACTTTGAACTCAGAAATCGGAATTACTTATTCAATCCTGCTTCAGGTTCACCTCACAGTGATTGACTGTTGAACGCCCGCTGTCAGGTTGCTATAGATGGCAATTTAAACCCTGTAGCAGACATTAGACAACTTTAATGCATTTTGGTTTAGTTAACAGGATTTTTTTTTACATTTACGGTTCGAATCTACGCTATTAACTACTAATGTACTGATTATGAATATAATATCACGAGCCGGATTGGTTTTTGGTAATTGTTTTTTATTTTTTTGTCTGCTGACATTTTTCACAGTGGTAAGGGCTCAAAACAGGGATGGAAAATTGCTGCAAGGAGAAAAATGGCAAAAATTCGTTCCAACAAAAATCAAGGCCGATTTTTATGTTTCGCCCACAGGCAATGACCGTTGGAGTGGGACTTTATCCGAACCCAATGCTACCCTTACGGACGGTCCATTTGCCACTCTTGAAAAAGCCCGCGAGGCAGTTCGCATACTTAAATCCAAAGTATATTTTCCAAAAGATGCACCCATTGAAAGAAGGTGGATCGGTTCTCCCCATCCATTGGGAAAGGGTAAGGATATTCTTGTTTACCTTCGGGAAGGACACTATTTTTTAAATCGCACGCTTCAGTTCAACGCTACCGACGGAGGAGAACGTGTGGAGACGAACTTGCCGACAGGGGCATTTGAGTACCACAAGGTAAAAGACTACTACGTGACCTACGCAGCCTATCCCGGGGAGACACCTGTTATTTCGGGTGGAATCCCGGCTACTGGATGGAAACAACACAAGGGAATCTGGACGGCCTCCCTGAAGGAAGATTCTGTGGCGTTATTCCTGGTTAATGGAAAAAAACAGGTATTGGCCAGAAGACCAAACAGTGGCTATTATGTTCCGGCTTCCGTTTCAAAAAACACGAAAGAACTCAATTTCAAAAAGGGAGATCTGGAACCCTGGAAAGAGCTGACCGGTAATCGGATAGTGATGCTGTTACGCTGGCACACAGGAATAAATAGTATTAGCAAGATAGATACAAAAAGTGCACTTGCTACCTTGAAATCACCGGAAGAGGGAGTTGTGATTATTCCACCCAGATATTACCTGGAAAATTTGAAGGCATTTCTCGACACTGCCGGGGAGTGGTATTTTGATAAAACGGCCAAAGAACTGAGCTACGTTCCTGATAAAGAGGTTCAGGATCCCAACCTAGCCTATGCATCCGTTGGAAATTTAAATCAACTGATGTCTATCCGTGGAGAAAAGGGGCATCCGGTGCGCAACCTACGGTTTTATGGTCTCACATTCGAGGGAGCTGTTGCGGGAAGCAGTGCGATCGCCTTTGAATATGCCCATGCCTGTGAACTGGTGGAAAGTGTTGTGCGTTCCTGTGCAGGCACGGGAGTCTCAGTCAGGGCCGGCTGCTATCAAACCAGAATTCTGGAAAACAGGGTGGAGTCGATTGACAACGGCGGAATTTATGTGACCGGATCTGTCAAACCAATCTGGCAAAACGAAGTGGATTACAACAAGGGGGTCGTTTCCAATTCGAATGGCGACAGCCAAAACATCATCCGTGAAACAATGATATCCTACAACCAGGTTTCCAACTGCGGAGGAGTTTCCATCCTGGCAAACAACACACTTTCTACAACTATTTCGCACAACTACATCACCAGAACACGTGGCAGATACGGAATTGATGTAGGTGATTGGTCCAACCAGGAGGATGCGCTGGATGGAAATTATATTGTCGAATACAACCATCTGGAAGATGTCCAGCAGGATGCCGATGATTCGGGCGCCATCAAAACTGCCGGGATGGTGTTCAACTCCGTCGTGAGAAGAAACCTGGTCCATCGTTTGCATGCCGGCTTTTTCAATGACAATGTAGCCTTCTGGTTCGACAACATGTCGCAGGGTTGGTTGACAGAAGAGAACATCTATTATGATCTGGAGCAGGGTGAGATGAAATATTGTGCGGCACAGCCTGAAGACAATACTTACCGAAACAATTTTCTGATTGAAAAACCGCTGAATGCACCTGAGAAGATCATTGACGGAAAGCCTGATTTGCACTATGCCAATCTCTCGCTCACTCCGTCGGGTGTGGCATCTGGAGCTTTCCCGGCAGGGAGTGTCATCAACTTATCGACCGAAGTTAACAATCAAGGATCAACCGGAATTGAACCTGTTGAATTCTATCTGGATGGAAAAATTTATGCCAGGAAACTATTCCCCATTGTAAAAAATAATACCCGACAAATTGATTTTCAACTACGGATATATGACGAAGGGGAACACACCCTCTCGATTGGAACGACTCCCCAACAAAAAATCAGGGTCGTTGGATCAAAACCCGGAATTGTGTTCGAAAACTCCAGGCTATCCAACAACAGATGCCTGGAAGGTGAGACGGTTACCCTGTTGGTAACGGCTAAAAATCTGACCAATTCCCCCCAGAAAATCGATGGAACTATTTTTCTGGATGACAATTTTTTTTGCAAACAGGCCATTGAGCTAAACGGAAGCGGTTCCCAGGAACTTCGGTTGAATCTGGTGATCCCAGAAGGGTATCACACAGTTAAAATCGAAAATAGTGCAACGGCTGTGGTCACGGTTTTGCCAAAAGTCAGTTTGGATCTCACAAAGATTTCGATGTATC
>CAINVV010000133.1 GCA_903854235.1 uncultured Bacteroidia bacterium
GATTTCCGACAACCAGTATCAACCAGTGGAAACTCAAAAGGGTTTAAACCTCCCACTCATAATCAGGGGGTCTCCCGACAAGTCGGGATGGGCCCAACCTCAGAATCAAACACTTACAAGGATAACTTGTAGGTGTTTTTTGTTTTAAGCAAGAACGAGGCCAGAATTTAGGAGAGTTTGGAGGTTTTTACCCGAAAATGAGTAGCACCATACGATACACACAAGAATGACGGGTTAATCATTTCATCATCTCAAGGCCCAAGAATCTTGGCACTCAAGCTACCGCGAAAGACAAGGAGTGAGAAGTGTAAGTTCACTTAACTCCTATTTTCTTACCCGGAACCACCCTGCTCGGCTCCAGACCACCTTCGATTTTCTTCTGGTCAGTGATTTCGAATCCCGTTATTTCATTTGGAGGGAGGAAAGTGCTTTTGCCTGGTCCTCTCTGTCTGATTTTACAGGAGGGACCGTCAGAGAATACTTATTTTTTACCATGGGGGGGGGTGAAATACACCCATTCGTCGATGAAATTGGTCCCAATGTCGATTAAGTTTCTGTAACGAATGTCAGATTCCTACGTTTGTATAGTTATATAGACAAATAATTGTCAAATATTTTAAAAACAAGTTATCATGAAAAAGTCATTTATTTTTCCGGTATCCATACTCGCAATTTTCAGCTTGTCTGCCATTTTGTCCCAAACAACATATGCAAATGGTACAACCTCTGAAAATGGAAATATGGAAGCCAAAACCATTGTAGCCAAAAACGCTGACAATGTTAGTCAGGCAGTGAAAAACAGTTTTCATGCCGAATTCGGAGCGCAATCAAATATACACTGGAACCAGACTGAGAATTTTGATGTTGCCTCTTATGATGTGGAAGGAGAAAGCGTGAATGCTTTTTTCACCAAAGAAGGTACTTTGGAAGGAAGGACCTTCCTTAAAAAATGGATGGATCTTCCTTTTCAGGCTCAGTTGAACCTAGTACAACGTTACAAGGACTATGATGTGGAGAGTGTATTTGTTTATTACGGAAAATCACTCAACAATAATGGAAATTTTTTTGTTAGTCTGTCAAAAGACAACCGAACCATTTTGGTTCAGGTCAATGAGAAAGGCAATACAACTTTATACAAGAAGCTTTAAGATTGGTAATTGGTTAAGCTAGGGGAGCGTTTCATTTTGAAACGCTCTTTTTTTTAGAATGAAAATATGCCAATCTTCTTGCAAATTAATTCTTCCGCGACCGATTTGGCACAGTTCATACACTTTTAATGGCTCAAAAGAACTTTCCGAAGGATTGACACGAATACGGGTTAATACTCCGGGATCCGCAGTATCGGTCGAACGCTCCACTTCTTTCCGCCAGAAACTGCTATTTTTTCCTGTAGCCAAGCCACCAGATGACTATCCCACTGATCAGCACAATCAGGATGGTAAATCCCATCAAAGGGACATAAAGAAGATAAAAAGGACCTACCAGATTTTCAAATATTCTTCCGGTATGTACCTCAAGAGCGGCATTCCAAAGTGAGATTGGGGTTTGTTTCAGAACAATTTCCGGCATTTCCGGGAAAGATATTCCTCCATCTGTAGCCATGATCCCCCGATTGTAGTCGATCCAATAATCCCTTCCATGGCAATTGCGCAGATAACCCGCTACCATATTCTGGCCAACGGGTCGTCCCATCTTGGATGCTGATTCAACCTGCTGCCCTGTAAAATATTCCAGCACAACACCGGTAGCCGGATGCCAGACAAAGAGGCCGCTGAAGGAACCTACCAGATAACTTCCATCCTCCAGGAGTTCCAGGGTATTGCAGCCCATGATACTTACCTGCGGTTGATTTGTGACTCGAATCAGAGGATCCTGAAGTTTCGGGTCGGCATTGAAGAACCCATCTGAGGTGTACAGGAGATAGCCTTTCCTTCCCGAATCCCAGATAATTCGCCGCAATTTGTCATGCCAGGGATTGTCCGTATCCAGATGAGAGTAGGGCAGGATCCCGACCTGAGAAGCGTAGATGGGAATCAGCAGCGGTGGCCTCAAAAACATACCGGCAGTTGTATTAACGAGTAAAAATGCCACAAAAATGTACCCAATCAAGTTGTGCCATTTCAGGTTCCATTTTTTTATTGAAAGTGGTCTTGTGTAATTTCCTCCCTGTTTTTTTAATCTGGAAACCAATTTGGGTAAAAGGAAGTGAAGCAAGCCTGTCACCGAAAGAAAAATTAAGACCAGCCCAAGCATATCAACAAAAAGAGTCCCTGCGATTCCGAAGAGTTCTCCACTGTGCAATTCCCATAAAGTGAGAAAAAGCCCTGCTTTATGATCATATCCTTCGGGTGATGGGAGCTTGATTTTTTCGATATGTAGCAGGTCAGTGGTACGATATAGAAAATTACGGGTTAGAATCAACAATGTATCCCCTTTCACTGCCAGATCGCTGATCCGCTCTTCTCCTTCAGGCATGTGAACCCGGACCCATTTGTTCGATTGCAGGGTATGCACAAAGAGACCGAAATGTGTTCCTGCAACCAGACCATGACTGTGTTTCACCAACGAATAGATCTTTCGTTTGTCAATACCATCCGGGAATCCGTTGTTCCAATCCGTGAAGCTTGTCAATCCGTCAGTCGTCATCCACACACCAATATTCCCATAGATCAAGATGGAGTCCTTCCCAACAGACATGGAGGATCTTACTCCTGCCAGATTCCAGTTTTTATACCGATAACCCGGGGGCATCCATTTGCGTGAAATATCAACATTGGATATCAGGTTTCTGTGGTTCAGTATAATTCCGGATAGTGCAAAAAGCAAGGCAAAAAAGACGACGAAAATACCCGGCCACTTATGGTACTTTTTTAGTTTCCTAACGAATGCAGCTACTTTTGGTGACATCACAATTTTATTTCATCAAGAAGGAAGGAGGAGATCTGGAATATTTTTCTAAAAGGGAGTACCTAAAATGCCTTGCTATCGATCTAATCCTTGGCAATTTAGGTACTCTGAATCTTGTTTTTGTTTTTTAGGATGTTATTTCCTGAGAGACCATCCTCCCTTGAGACCAAAGATAAACCAGGCCAGGGCAATGGTTCCAAATGCGAACAAACTGTCGCCAATCATCCTAAGCCATTTAAAGGTAACAATGTAGGGCTGTTGCATAAAATCAGCAGATCGGGCATACCACAAACCATTTTTCACACTGGCAAGGGTTTGCGCCAGTCCTACCGGGAGAATGCTGAGTAAAACCATGGCAAC
>CAINVV010000134.1 GCA_903854235.1 uncultured Bacteroidia bacterium
CACGATGTTGCTTAACCAGATCGTTTCGGCAGCAGGCGAACTACCTACTTGCCAGGATACCGGAACCGCCATCGTCATCGGCAAAAAAGGAGAAAATATCTGGACCGGCAGCGATGATGCCAAAGCCCTCTCCAGGGGGATCTATGAGACCTACCGCGACCGCAACCTGCGCTACTCACAGGTAGTGCCCCTTTCCATGTTTGATGAAAAAAACACTGGGACCAACCTTCCTGCCCAGATTGACCTTTATGCCGCAGAAGGCAATGAATATGAATTTTTATTTATCACCAAAGGAGGAGGCTCTGCCAACAAAACCTTCCTTTACCAAATGACCAAATCCTTGCTGAACGAGGAGACCCTCACCAAATTCATCAAGGAAAAAATCAAGGATCTGGGAACTTCGGCCTGTCCACCTTACCATCTCGCAGTAGTGATTGGTGGAACCTCGGCAGAGGCAACCCTGGCGACTGTCAAAAAGGCTTCAACGGGCTATTACGACCATCTGCCAACCTCGGGTAACGAAGGAGGCCAAGCCTTCAGAGACCTCGAGTGGGAAGCAAAGATTACGGAGATCTGCCAAAAGAGTGAAATAGGTGCACAATTCGGCGGTAAATATTTCGTGCACGATGTACGGGTGATCCGTTTGCCACGCCACGCCGCCTCTTGTCCGGTAGGCATCGGAGTCAGCTGCAGCGCAGATAGAAACATCAAAGCAAAGATTACGGAAGAGGGTATCTTCCTCGAGCAACTGGAGACCCATCCGGAACGCTTCCTACCCAAAACGGCGCCCTATCTGGCACCTTCTGTCGATATCGACCTCGACAGACCGATGGAAGAGGTGCGCAAAGAACTTTCCAAATATCCTGTCAAGACAAGGTTAAACCTGAGAGGAACCCTGATTGTGGCCCGTGACATCGCCCACGCCCGTATCAAGGAGATGATAGACAAGGGTGAAGAGATTCCTGAATACTTCAAAAAATATCCCGTTTATTACGCAGGCCCGGCCAAAACACCGAAAGGAATGGCCTCCGGCAGCTTTGGTCCGACCACGGCCGGCCGGATGGACAGCTATGTTGGGCTCTTCCAGTCACTGGGCGGATCACTGATCATGCTGGCCAAAGGGAACCGCTCCATCCAGGTCACGGAATCGTGTAAAAAATATGGCGGATTTTATCTGGGGTCGATTGGTGGTCCGGCGGCCATTCTGGCCAAAAACAGCATCAAATCCGTGGAAGTGATCGATTTCCCTGAACTCGGTATGGAAGCCGTCAGGAAAATCACTGTCGTTGATTTTCCTGCCTTCATCATCGTGGATGACAAGGGAAATGATTTCTTTGCAGCCCTTAAATAGCAATCTGGCCATATAGCCAGGGATTTTGAAACCTGCGGTACAGCATTCAAAAAGCTGTGCAGCAGGTTTCTGCATTTATTTTAGTTGTTTCCGCAGAAAACGAATCAATGTCAATTGTACCATGGAAACAAATAACTGGAATTTCAGTATAATCAGCACAACCAACGCTCAAATTTCAACTTTAAAACACTCATTATGACGACAGTTAATACCTACCTCAACTTCAACGGAGATTGTGAAGAGGCCTTCAACTTCTATAAATCCGTCTTTGGAGGGGAGTTTCACTATTTGGGCAGATTCAGCGAAATGCCGGTACAGGATGGAGTTTCACCATTCCCGAAGGAGCTTGACAATAAGATCATGCACGTCTATTTCCCCATCAGCAAGGAGACTGCACTGTTTGGCAGCGATGTTGGCGGAGAATGGGCAAATACTTTTACCCAGGGCAATAACTTCTCCGTCTCCATCAGTACCGGAAGCAGAGAAGAGGCAGAGCGTCTTTTCAATGGGCTTTCAGCCGGAGGCAAAATTAACATGCCCCTGGCGGATACCTTCTGGGGAGACTATTTCGGAACCTTTACCGATCAGTTTGGCATCAATTGGATGGTAAGTTTTACCACTCCACACGACAATTAAAAAATAAATAAAATGATATTCGAGGGATGCATTCCGTAGAATGGATGCATCCCTTTGATCAAAATGAAATTTTATCACATTGAATGCAAAATAGTCAATTATGAATAACAAGATATTAATCGTTCACGCACATCCCGAACCAAACTCTTTCTGTTCCGGATTAAAGGAGGTCGCCCGGCAATACTTTACAGGGCAAGGAGATCAGGTGAAGGTAAGTGATCTTTACTCACTGGGATTCGATCCCGTCGGTGACCAGCGGGATTTCAGGGAGTTGAACAATCCCACCTATTTCAAATACCAGCTGGAACAGATGAATGCCTGCAAGACCAAAGGTTTTACTGACGAACTGCAAGCCGAAATGGACAAATTGATTTGGTGTGATGTGCTTATTTTTAACTTCCCGCTTTGGTGGTTTGGAACCCCTGCCATCCTAAAAGGTTGGGTCGACAGGGTCTTTGCCATGGGACTCGTCTACGGGGATGGTCGTGGAGTTTATGAGAACGGGACCTTCAAGGATAAAACAGCCTTCGTGACCATGACTACCGGTGGACCAGAGGTAGCCTATACAGCCGACAAGAACGGGGACCTTTCAACCATCCTCTTCCCCATTCACCACGGAATGTTCTATTTTGCAGGAATGACCGTTTTGCCGCCCTTTATCAGTTGGGGACCTGCCCGCAAGAGTGAGGAGGAACGTAAGGCGGACCTGGTTTTGTACGAAAACTATTTGGGGTCGATTGAAACGCTAAAGCCCATCTATACAAACAGATAACAAAAGATCCAATTCATCCTTAAAATATTTGGCATTTTTTATCCTTTTTTTTTGAGAAAGCAAAAAAAGGGCTATCTTTGCAACACTTTTAAGGAAAAGGGAGCTTAGCTCAGTTGGTTTAGAGCATCTGCCTTACAAGCAGAGGGTCGTTGGTTCGATTCCAACAGTTCCCACAAGAAGGGTTATCGCGTTTGTGATGACCCTTTTTTTATTTTTATAGCATTCACCTACATTCTTTTCTCTAAGGATTTTTCCTTCTCCCAGAAACTTTCAAAATCAGCCGGACGCTTTGTTACAGGCTCAAATTCTTCCGGATCAACAATCAACCCGATGCTTGCCGACTCGTTCTTCGAAGATGCTTCAAAGATCATGCTGGATGGCTTACAAGATTCTTCTTCAAAGATTATCAGTGAATCAGCTGTGCATTTTACTTTTTTATGGAAGGAATGAAAATCAAAATTCTTAAGTATCTGGATAATTATAGAATCTGAACAAGGCTTCTTTGAAAATAACGTTACCTTAATCCTTTCGCCCTTTTTGTAGACACCAGATTCGTTTGTTTGTTTCAATGTCAAATTTTGCCCTATCACCACAGCATGGAATCCAGTGGAAAAAAAACAAGCAATCAGTAGGGAGCATATTGATTTCATATCAGTTACGTTGATAGTTCGTTGGCTTGGCAGAGGACTAAATTCGTTTTTATCCGCACACCTCAAAATTGATACGATCCTGCATCATTGGATGGCTGAATTTTGCTCAAATATGATACTATTTTGCTTGAATAATGAGATTTTAAGCCTGCAGTGGCATCTGCCAAAGCAGTTTGGACCTTCTTCCGGGAAATAAAACAGATTGCCATCCATCACCCTGAGGTTCTTCCTTGACATTAATCACCAACTAACATTTGGAAGATTTCACGAAAGGCGTCCTGTTACAACATTACCAATTTTTCACCAAAACTTGGTAATGTTGTAACAGGAATTAGATTAGTCAAGAAAGAAACTGAAAATTACCGATTACCCATAAACAAATAATAATTAAATTTGTTAGATTAACATAATATTGATTCAGCAGGCTAAATACAGATCTTCAATGTTTAAAGACCTCCGAATACTAGTGGCGGAAAATGATCAGGAGATACTTGATTTTACTACAGGTACACTCAAGGAAGCGGGATACACTACCTTTTCCACCTTAACTGCCGTGCATTGCCTGGAGGTGCTTGATAAAGAGAGACCTGACATCGTTCTGCTCAGCGCCAAAATGAATAAAAGCGAAGGCGGAGAACTCGCAAAAATGATAAAGAGCGGAACCGTTATCAGCGACATTTTTCTCCTGCTGGTATCCTCAGAAAATACGATTGGACTGTTTGATGCCGAAGAAATGAAAGATTTGGTGGACGGTTACCTGACCTTGCCACTTAGCAGCAGTGAAGTACTCATCAAAATTGATGCGGCATGCTGGATCATTCATTCAAAAAGAGAAGTAGAATCTGCACTCACCAGATCACGTTCCCTGTTTTTGGCCATGCAAGAGGGCGTTTATGTGCACGAAATGGTATATGATGAATTCGGGAAGGCAATCGATTACAGAATACTGGAAGCCAATCCAGCCTCAGAGACGCACCTGAATATCCAGCCAAAAGATGCCATTGGAAAACTTGCAAGCGATCTGTACGAAACGAAGGATGTTCCCTTTCTGGAAACTTATGCCAAAGTTGCCGAAACCGGAATGGCAACCTCCTTCGAGCAATATTTTCCGCCGATGGAAAAATATTTTCACATTTCTGTTTATTCTCCTGGGAAAGGAACATTTGCTACGGCCTTTTCAGACATTACGGAAAGGAAGCTGGTAGAAAAGGTGCTCCTGGACAGTGAAGACAAGTACAAGAAGCTGGTGAAAGACATGCAAGTCGGTGTAATACTACAGGATCCGCAGGCGCAAATAGTATTGAGCAATCCAAAAGCACTGGAATTGTTGGGTCTCACAGAAGATCAGCTTTTGGGGAAAACCTCCTTCGATCCGGACTGGAATGTCATTCATGAGGATGGCTCTCCCTTCCCGGGAAATACACACCCAGTGCCTCAGGCCATTGCCTCAGGACACTCCGTACGCGATGTCGTAATGGGCGTCTTTCGACCTGCTTTGAAAGACCGTATCTGGTTAAGGGTGGATGCCGAACTTCAATTGGACAACGCTGGAAAATTGTATCAGGTAGTCTGTTCCTTCATTGATATCTCGAGACGGAAGCATGCAGAGGATGCCTTGAACTCAAAAAACAAAGAACTTGCGAAGGCAGTCGCTGAAAAGGACAAATTCTTTTCCATCATCGCCCATGACCTCCGCAGTCCATTCAATGGATTCCTGGGCTTGTCCCAAATCCTGGCCGATGAATTATCTACCTTAACCATGGAGGAGATTCAGAACATTTCTGCCAAAATCAGAGATTCAGCTACTTCACTCTCTTCCTTGCTTGGAAATCTATTGCAATGGGCGAGTTTACAAAGGGGATTAACAAAATTTTCGCCCGAATCACTGGTGCTTAAACCCCTTCTGAACGAGACTCTGACCGAGGTATTGATTGCTGCCCGGGCCAAAGACATTTCTTTCACCTGCCACATACCCGATGATCTGGCGATTTTCGCCGATGCCAATATGATCTCTTGCATCATCCGGAATTTGGCCTCCAATGCGGTAAAATTCACGCACAAAAGAGGAAATATTGTCCTCACGGCAAAAATTGGCCACCTCAATTCGGTGGAAATATGTGTTAGCGATTCTGGCATTGGAATGAACAAAGATCTGTTGCGGAATCTTTTTGACTTGAACTTCAACACAAGCCGAAAGGGAACAGGTGGAGAGGCAAGTACCGGGCTGGGCCTTATTATTTGCAGGGATTTCGTGGAAATGCACGGTGGCCGAATCTGGGTAGAAAGTGATGTGAACATAGGTTCCAGGTTTAGTTTTACCATCCCAGCCAAGAACTGTACAACGGATAAGGCTGATGGTGAACAGCATCATCCATCTTTGAATTCCTCGGAACAAATAAAAAAGCTCAAGGTATTGATTGTTGAAGATGATGATATTTCCTATTTCATCCTCCACAAGAACTTACAGAAAATCAGTTGTGAGATCTTGCGTGCAGCAACGGGTATTGAAGCCGTAAAACTTTGTCGTGAAAACCCTAATATTGACCTTGTATTAATGGATATGAGATTGCCCATGATGACAGGGCCGGAAGCCACCAGGGAAATCCGCCGATTCAACAAAGAGGTGGTCATCATTGCGCAAACCGCCCAGGCACTTCCGGAGGATAAAATGACCGCAATCGATGCAGGGTGCAGTGATTATATTTCCAAACCAATCGATTTCAAACTTCTGGGAAAGATGATACAAGATTATTGCAATTCTTAAATATTAGAGCTTTTCATACGTTGTATATTTTTGATTGCGGGAGCATTGGATTGGTAAGCCTCCACTAAAATGATTTGCAAAAAATGTGAACCAGCAAATTAAATTTTTCACTACATTTAAGTTCCCCAAAAACCATACTGTAGTATGAAAAAAAACTTCTTTTTCTCACTGATTTTCATCGTGTTTTTGCCTTCTTTACTCTTCTCACAATCCGGAGGAAAAGTTTTCGATAACCTTTCCTTGTCCAGCAAGATTTTGAAGATGGAGCGCAAATATGCCATTTATTTACCTCCAGATTATGAAACATCTCAGCGCAGCTATCCGGTCCTCTATCTGCTTCACGGCGCAGGAGACGATCAAAGCGGTTGGATTCAGTTTGGGGAGGTAAAGAACATTGCTGACAAAGCCATTCAGGAGGGAAAATGTACGGCCATGATTATCGTAATGCCTGATGGCAATACAGGCCAGCGCGGTTATTTCAACAGTCCAATGGGAGACTGGAACTACGAAGATTTTTTCTTCCAGGAGATGATGCCATACGTTGAAAAGAGTTACCGAATCCGCACAGACAAGAGATACCGTGCCATTGCAGGCCTCTCTATGGGTGGAGGAGGAACTTTTATGTATGCCCTTCATCATCCCGAGCTTTTCTCAGCTGCCTGTCCCCTAAGTGCCTCTGTTGGACCCGTCACAATGGAAGAAGCTACTACCCGTTGGGAGAAACAATATCCTGATGTTTCGAAAGCGGAGCTGACCACCTATTTTGCCAGCCACAGCGCACTCGAATTGGTCAATAATATGCCGGATGCCCAGAAAAAAGCAGTCAGATGGTACATCGACTGCGGGGATGATGATTTTCTGAATGAAGGAAACTGCCTGGTACACCTGGCCATGCGTAAAAAAGAGATTCCGCATGAATTTCGGATCCGTGACGGTGCCCATACCTGGACTTACTGGAGAGAGGCACTTCCATCGGTACTGGAATTTGTATCCCAAAGTTTTCACCAATATTAATTACAACCCTTCTTACCAAATAAATTGACTTAACATGAGCACATCACGCCGGAATTTTCTACAAAACAGCGCCATTTTACTGGCAGGAACCACCCTTTTTTCAAAAGCAGCGTTTGCAGCTCCCAAATCCTCTGAAATCGTCGGCATTCAGCTCTATTCCGTACGAGACGATATGATGAAGAATCCTGCCGGGACCTTGAAACAATTGGCTCAAATGGGCTACAAACACGTTGAGCACGCCAATTACATCGACCGCAAATTTTACGGTTACACGGCAAAAGAATTTAAAAAGGTATTGGATGACCTGGGACTTAAAATGCCTAGTGGCCATACCGTGATGGGCAAGAACCACTGGGATGCCGCGAAAAAAGATTTTACGGATGCCTGGAAGTATACCATCGAGGATGCCGCCTTCATGGGACAACACTATGTGATTAGCCCGTGGATGGACGAAACGATGCGCAAGACCTATGACGATATGTTGGGTTACCTCGAAGTCTTCAACAAATGCGGCGAGTTGTGCCAGAAAGCAGGAATGAGATTCGGATACCACAACCACTGGGCCGAATTCACCGAAACCCTGAACGGTCAGAAACTGTTTGACATCATGATGAAAAATCTGGATGTCAAGAAAGTTGTCATGCAGCTGGATATTGGCAACATGTACATTGGCGGAGCCAAGGCGTTGGACGTCATCGGCCAGTATCCGGGAAAATTTGAGCTGATCCACGTGAAGGATGAGATTGCAGTAAACACAAAGGAGAAGTATGAAAGTTCGGTCTTGGGCAAAGGTATCCTTCCGGTGAAAGAGGTATTGGATATCTGCCGTAAAACAGGAGGAACGAAAGTCTTCATCATTGAACAGGAGTCCTACCAGAACAAATCGCCATTGGCCAGTGTGAAAGAGGATCTGGAGATCATCCATAAATGGGGATTTTGATTCGGCCAAGTAATCCATTCCCTGGATAGTAAGGAAGAGGTCAGCAAGCAATTGTTGACCTCTTCCTTTTTTAATGGAATCACCTTTACTGAAGAGCCGCAAAAACCCGGTTGTGAAATCTTTCCGAATACCATTTTCAATTTATGGAATGCGCTGCCTGTGACCCACAGCGGAAGAAAGCAAAAAAACGCCGCTACTGCGTGATGCAATAGCGGCGAATGTTTTATTCAGGAACTAAAATCAAAAGTATCCCGGATTTTGAACATCTGCAGGTGCCTGTTTAGGCAACAAGCGGTCTACGTAGGTATTCGGAATTGGTCTCAGTTTGTGGAAATCCTTCACATTGGGAGCTGATTCCGGATTGTAAAGTTTGGCACGGGCAACCAGGGTACCTGTTCTCACCAAATCTTCCCAACGGTTCAACTCACCGTACAATTCACGTCCGCGCTCTTCGAGCATCCAGTCTACGAAAGGAGAAACATCGGATACGCCGGAAGGGAATTTAGGTGTTACCATCTGCGCTGGAGTTACAAACATGGCAGACTTTGTATTTACCGTGTTATTGGTACCACCGTCAAATCTCCAAACCTCTTTTGGTTTGGTTTCACCTTCTGAATAAGCTGCACGCTGGCGAACCACATTGACCCACTTGGCTGCATTGACCATATCACCCTTTCTACCATACGCTTCGGCAGCAATCAGGTATGTTTCAGCCAGCCTTGCGCGGTGAAAGTTCCTGGATCCGGCCTGGTAGTTGATGTCAGGACGCTGGGTATCCAGCCATTTTAACATGGCAGGGAAATTGTTCGTATCATACAAATCCTGTGGAAACATAATATAAGGAGCCTTGTATGTATCGATCAACATCTGACGGTAATTGGCATCGTTCAGCAAAGTCTGCTTTGGATTGGTGGTTGAATAGGGTGAAAGCGCACCGTATTTTTTGGGAGAAAAATAGATGCAGGTATCACCGGCTTTCTGTTTGGGCTGACCAACAAGGCTGGCTGGAGGACTGTAAAGGACTTCTGAGGTGGCCGCGTTGGTGGCAGGGTTGACGTAATAATAATTGGCGACCCATTTGGTAGAAGTAGAAGGATTGTTGCAATAGAAGGTCCACTTAAAGGTCTTGTAGATCCTCGAGTCGTTCTGTTTGTCCCACAATGACTGACAGAAATTAGGATTGACACGTACACGTTTCCATGGACGACCATTCGGCTGATCCCTGATCATTCCAGGTTTTACGTCATACTGTGTAACCCAATACAGGTGCAGCTGATTACCACCATCAGAGGTTGAACTTCCGGCACCATTGAAGAGCTGATCCTTGGTATATTCAACATCCCAGATGATCTCCTTGGAAACTTTCTGGTTGTCCTGGTCAAATACCATGGCAAAATTGTTCTCCAATGCAAACTTCCCGGAATTGATGACAGCTTCGGCGTAATAGGCAGCGCTGTCAAGATCGCTGGCCTTTCCTCCGCGGGTAGCAGCATCGTAGCTGTCACGGGTCAGGTAAACCTTTGCGAGCAAATGTCCTGCAGCCCATTTTGTTGCGCGTCCCCTGTCGCTTTGCTGACCTATATCAGGAAGGACATTGTATGCAGAAACGAGGTCACTGATGATCTGTTTGTAAACATCAGATACCGGTGAGCGTTTGAAATCTGTAACCACCTGGGTTACGTTACCCTGTGTTACCAATGGAAGAGCTCCAAAATGCTGAACCAGGTCAAAATAGTAATAGGCACGCATAAATTTAACTTCAGCCGCTCTCTGGGTTTTTTGGGCATCCGTCATATCCGTCACTTTTGGAAGATACATCAATACCGTATTGGCACGTGTAATACCCTTGAAATTGTTGTTCCAGAAATTATTGAGCGTGGTCTCATTAGGGTTCAAAGACGTAAGGTATTTATTGTAAGCGTCCTTCATGCCGCCGTCGGTACCTTCCCAGGTCATGTCAGTACCATACTCCGTTAGACAATAATAGGATTCCATGTTACCGGCTGCAGTTGAGCCATAGGCACCGGTATGGTTGTCAGTTGTGTTATAGGCACCGGTATACCATCTCATGGCCTGGTAAACACCTGTAACCGCTGCCTCCATTCCAACTTTCGTGGTGAAATAGTCGTAGCCCACATCCGTATATCGCTTCTCCTGTAGATATTTATCGCAAGAGAAAACCGATAAAATTACCAGAACTGTTAAAATAAATTTTGCTATTTTTTTCATATCCTTTTTAATTTACGTTGTAATGCTTTATCAATGACATAGTACTATAAACTCATGTTGACGCCAAACATAATCGTCCGTGGCATCGGAACATTGAAGTCCTGTCCGCTTTCAGGGTCAGTACCCGGATACTTGGTAAAGCAGTATGCATTCTGAACCGTCAGGTACAACCTGAGTTTAGAAATTTTTGCCCTGTTCGTTATTTCTTTTGGAATGGTGTAACCCAAAGAGATGGTGCTGATACGAAGGAAGGAGGCATCAAAATAGTTCAACGAACTTCTGTAAGCCGGATTTTCAATACCGTTATTTGGGCGTGGGGCCTCATTGCTGCCGTTGCTGGCAGTAGCCTTGCCGTTTGCATCATAAGCTGTTACAGCCCAGTAGTTGACTTTCAAACTGTTGTAACGGCCGTTGAAACTTAATCCGCGGTCGAATTGCAGCATATTCCCATAGGAAGAATTCAGGAAGAAGTTAAAGTCAAAATTCTTGTAGGTGAAATAGTTGGTCATACTGGCAGTAAATTTCGGCCGTGGGGTACCAACAACCACCATATCGGCTGCAGTAATCTTACCGTCGTTATTGACATCAGCTACGTGGATGGTACCGGGAACGAAAGAAGATCCAAAGGCTGCACCCTGCGCTTCCTGACCCAATTGCCAGATACCTGCTGCTTTGTAGTCATAATAGACAGACAAAGGTTGACCAATAAACCACTTGTTACCTGTATCATCTACTTTTCCACCATATAATTCGGTAATTTCCTCTTTGTTTTTGGCAAAGATGAAATCGGTGTTCCAGTTGAAATCTTTGCGTTGAACATTCTGAGTATTGATGGTTACCTCGATACCTTTGTTCCTTGTCTTACCGACATTGTAAACAACACTGTTGAAACCGGATACCTGAGGCAACTGACGATTCATCAACAGGTCTTCCGTATTCTGCAAATAGAGGTCAACCACACCATTGATGCGTCCTTTCAGCAAACCGAAGTCGATACCAGCGTTCCACTGTTTTGTCTTCTCCCAGGAGAGATCAGGGTTTGGCATCTCATTTTGATAGAAAGCCATTACATTGTTACTTCCAAAATTATATCGGGAGAAGCCAAGGTTACCGGCAGTTTTATAAGGATCGATGGCGGAGTTACCCGTAATACCGAAACCTGCACGCAGTTTCAGGTTGCTCAGAAAACCCATACCGCTCATGAAATCTTCCTTGTTGATGCGCCAGGCCAAAGCAGCCGATGGGAACATCACCCATTTGTGACCCACTGCAAGACGTGAAGAACCGTCGTAACGAGCCGATGCAGTCAAAAGGTATTTATCCTTGTAGCTGTAATTGATACGGCCCATGAAAGAAGCCAACTGCCATTTCGTATAGCTACTGGATACGGCAGAAATGACCGGAGCGCTACCCACATTGTACCACGATTGGGTCTCATATGGAAGACTTC
>CAINVV010000135.1 GCA_903854235.1 uncultured Bacteroidia bacterium
GTGCTCAGTCCCGAAGGCTGTTAGCAATTGTAAATACAGGTCTCGCTCGTTGCCTGACTTAACAGGACACCTCACGGCACGAGCTGACGACGGCCATGCAGCACCTTGCTTTGTGTCCCGAAGGAAAAGCTCATCTCTGAGCCGGTCACGCGCAGTCTCGCCAGAGTCCTCAGCTTAACCTGTTAGCAACTGACAATAAGGGTTGCGCTCGTTATGGGACTTAACCCGACACCTCACGGCACGAGCTGACGACAACCATGCAGCACCTTGTACTCTGCCCTTGCGGGAAGCCGAATTTCTCCAGCGGTCATAGCACATTTAAGCCCAGGTAAGGTTCCTCGCGTATCATCGAATTAAACCACATGTTCCTCCGCTTGTGCGGGCCCCCGTCAATTCCTTTGAGTTTCACTCTTGCGAGCGTACTCCCCAGGTGGATAACTTAACGCTTTCGCTAAGCCGCTGACTGTGTATCGCCAACAGCGAGTTATCATCGTTTACGGCGTGGACTACCAGGGTATCTAATCCTGTTTGATCCCCACGCTTTCGTGCATCAGCGTCAGTAAATCCTTAGTAAGCTGCCTTCGCAATCGGTGTTCTGTGTAATATCTAAGCATTTCACCGCTACACTACACATTCCGCCTACCTCATGGTTACTCAAGTAAAACAGTTTCAATGGCAGGACTACAGTTGAGCTGCAGCTTTTCACCACTGACTTATTTCACCGCCTACGCACCCTTTAAACCCAATAAATCCGGATAACGCTTGCACCCTCCGTATTACCGCGGCTGCTGGCACGGAGTTAGCCGGTGCTTATTCATGCAGTACCGTCACTCCCGGTCACGACCGGGACGTTCTTCCTGCACAAAAGCAGTTTACAACCCATAGGGCCGTCTTCCTGCACGCGGGATGGCTGGTTCAGGCTCGCGCCCATTGACCAATATTCCTCACTGCTGCCTCCCGTAGGAGTCTGGTCCGTGTCTCAGTACCAGTGTGGGGGACCTTCCTCTCAGAACCCCTAGACATCGTAGCCTTGGTGGGCCGTTACCCCGCCAACTAGCTAATGTCACGCATGCCCATCCTTTACCGCCTCAGCTTTTATGGCTCTGCCATGCGGCAGTACCATCTTATGGAGTATTAATCCGCCTTTCAGCGGGCTATCCTCCTGTAAAGGGCAGGTTGCATACGCGTTACTCACCCGTGCGCCGGTCTCTAGTATTGCTACTATACCCCTCGACTTGCATGTGTTAAGCCTCCCGCTAGCGTTCATCCTGAGCCAGGATCAAACTCTCCGTTGTATAGAAAATTTTAAATTATATCCTAGAACCTCAGGCTTTACTTATTTTCCATCTTCCTTATCCTGAATATCCCTCGCGGAAAATCCTAAATAAAATCCCGGAAACCTAGTCTCTCTCTTCTTTTCCTTTTCTCAATATCTTTCAATGAACTTTGTCTTCTCTCGATTCCCCCTATCTTCCGTTCATCACCTCTCAGCGATTCACCCCGAAAGGGAGTGCAAATGTAAAGCGTTTTTTTATCCTAAACAAACCTTTTATAAGGTTTCTTTAAAAAAAATTGGCCTTAACTGCTGCATCAATTTTTCAATTCTGAATCATCAATGCTTGCCTCAAAGAACTTCGCTTAATTTCAGTGTGACATCGCTGTTACTTTCTTTCCTTAAACGTGGGTGCAAAGATATACACTTTTTGCTTCCGGCAATGCTTCCGATTTTTTTTTTGCAAAAAAGCTCATAATATTATCTATCTAATTGTAAAATAGGAAAATACAAATATATTTAACCCTGTAAATAGATGTTCTAATTTGCAAAAAACGATTTCACGGTAGTTAAAAATTAACTTTGGCATCGAAAATTTCCAAAAAAAGCTTCAGAATCGATTTCTTCACCTCTTCGATATCGACGGTTCTGCCCAATTCCAGCTGCATGGAGGTTACTCCCTTGTCCACAATTCCACAAGGGTGAATGTACCTGTAGTAGTCCAGATCGAGGTTCACATTCAGGGCAAATCCATGCATGGTGACAAAACGGGAGCTTTTTACTCCGATGGCGCAGATCTTTCTGGCTGTAGGCAGCCCGGTTTCCAACCATACACCAGTTGCGTGCGGATCCCTTGAAGTAGCGATACCGCATTGGGAAAGTGCTCGAATAACCACCTCTTCCAGACTATATATATATTGCCTCAATCCCATCCCAAAATTTTCAAGGTCAAGAATCGGATAACATACCAACTGTCCCGGTCCATGAAAGGTAATGTCTCCTCCCCTGTTTGTTTGGTAAAAACTGATCTGCCTGTCGGCGAGCTGGGCACCGCTGAGTAGCAGATTTTTGCTCTCGCCGCTTTTCCCCAGCGTAAAAACAGGCGGATGTTCCACAAACAACAAATATCCGGGTGTACGTTGACGGTCTGATGGTGGCAAACGCTCATTGATCATTTTCAGCTCCACGATCTCTTTCAAGAGCTGTTCCTGCCTATCCCAGGTAATTCCGTATTCGGAAAGTCCTAGGTCAAGAAATTGAAGTGTTCTCATATTAGCTTTTTGCGAGCAATTGTTTTTCGGCATGGTAGGAGGAACGCACCAAAGGAGCACTCTCCACAACACTGAACCCACGGGAAATGCCTTCCTCCCTGAACCTGGCAAATTGATCGGGGTGCAAGTATTCGGCTACTTCGAGGTGCTTCCTGGTTGGTTGCAGGTATTGCCCAATGGTCAGTATCTCGCAGCCAACGCTTCTCAGATCGTCCATGCATTGCAATACCTCCTCCGCGGTCTCGCCGAGTCCCACCATGATTCCAGACTTCGGGACCCTGCCGAGCGCACCAACGATCTCTACCACCTTCAGGCTTGTCCTGTATTTGGCCCTGCTTCTTACCAATGGAGTTAGCCGCTCCACCGTCTCCAGGTTGTGGGAGATGATGTCGGGCTTTTCCGAGGCGATCAGTTCGATCAACTCTTTCCTGCCATCAAAGTCAGGAATTAAGACTTCGATGGTGGTGTCTGGATTTATCTGCCGTATCCGTCGTATCGTAGCAGCCCAGTGGGCAGCCCCTCCATCCGGCAGATCATCCCTGTCGACAGAGGTAATCACAGCATGTTTCAGTCCCATCAGGTGTATGGATGCAGCAACTTTTTCGGGTTCCCCCGCATCAGGAGGCAGGGGCTTCCCCGTAAGGGTGGCACAAAACTTACAGGATCGGGTGCAGATCTCCCCAAGAATCAGGAAAGTGGCTGTTCCGGCTCCCCAGCATTCACCCATGTTCGGGCATTTGCCACTCGAACAGATGGTGTGCAATTGATTTCCTTCCACGATTTGCTTAACCTGCCTGTAATTGCCTCCGGAGGGAAGTTTGATCTTTAGCCAATCCGGTTTCTGCCGTCTTTCCATACCATATATTATAAGAGAACAAAGATAATCAGAATTTTCGATCCGGTCCCTGAGCCTGCCGAAGGGTGGATTTTCGATTTTGGAATGGAGTCGGCCGATTATTCGTGTCGATGATCTTTCGCCTCCAAAAAACCTGCAATAAATTGCCTATCGGCAATTTGACTCTTTTTTCTTTACATTTGGCCTGTCCAAAAAACAGTCTGCTGATGAAAACGATATCCGTCATTAAAAAATTTCCTTCCAATTTCTGGTATGCCAATGCCATGGAGTTGTTCGAAAGATGGGCCTTCTATGGGTTTTACATGCTTTTTGCCCTTTACCTGACCGGCTCTACAGACCAGGGTGGGTTAGGCTTCAGTCAGACCCAAAAGGGACAGATGATGGGAATCGGTACGGCCATCCTCTACTTTTTGCCACTCATCACAGGTGCTATCGCCGACAGGATTGGTTACCGCAAAACGCTTTTTATTGCCTACAGCCTTTATACCTTGGCATTCCTGACAATGCCTTTGTTCCATACCTTTTCGGCTGTCTTTGTACTCTATCTATTCCTGGCCATCGGTGCAGCACTCTTCAAGCCAATCATCTCTGCCACAGTGGCCAAGACCACCAATACCGAAACCTCCTCTATCGGATTCGGCATCTTTTACATGATGGTCAATATCGGAGCATTTGTGGGGCCCTTCGTAACGAGTTTCTTCCGAAAATATTCATGGGATTACGTCTTCTATGCTTCTGCAGCCGTGATTGCCTTCAATTTTATTCTGTTGATTTTCTTGTTCAAGGAGCCCGCAAGGGAAAAAACAGGTGAAACTCGCCTGAGTTTAATCCATGAACTGAAAAGGCTGACGGGCAATATTCTGCAGGCACTGTCTGACTGGCGCTTTTTCCTCTTCCTGTTGATTATTGCAGGTTTCTGGACCATGTATTACCAACTTTTTCTCTCCTTGCCGGTTTTTATTGACCAATGGGGAAATACACACTCGGTATACAACTTCCTGCACAGCGTCTGGCCCTGGCTTGCAGCCAAAGTGGGTTCTGCCGACGGCACCATCCCGGCAGAATTGATGGTCAATGCGGATGCGGGCTTCATCATCATTTTCCAGATAATTGTCTCTACAATTGCCATGCGCTACAAACCTCTGCGGGTGATGACGACAGGCATCCTCATTGCATCCGTGGCAATGGGTTTGTGTTTTTCCACCCAAAACGGTTTGCTTATGCTGTTATTTTTGATGCTCTTTTCCTTTGGGGAGATGTCAAGTTCACCCAAAATCACCGAATACATAGGCAGGATAGCACCTCCCAACAAAACGGCTCTTTACATGGGTTGCTCCTTTATCCCGGTAGCCATCGGGTCCTTTTTTGCCGGATTCGTATCCGGAAACCTCTATCAATCCTTATCAGACAAAATATCTCTTGCCCAACGAGAAGCCGTTTCACGAAATTTCCAAATACCTTCGATCGGTGCACATTTTTCACAAAATGATTACCTTTATGCTACTGCCCAAAAAATGGGAATGAACAATGAACAATTCACGCAATTTCTTTGGGATAAATATCATCCCTCCTCTATCTGGATGGTGATAACGGGAATAGGGATTGGCGCATCCATCCTGCTCTTTTTGTATGACCGTTTTGTAAGAAAACAAGCTACCAACTGAATGAAGAAAAACAGCTCCGATAGCCTTCCCCTCAGTGCGATGCACCTCATCCCGGCATGTATCGGTTTCCTCTTGTTATTCCTGCCTGGATGCGCAATTGCACAGGTGGAATCCAGGGATTTTTTCAGCGATGAGCGTTTTGAAGTGCCATCTGCCGGAACACTGACCATCGCTGTCGACAACCTTAACTTCTTCAAAAACAATGAATACAAGAACAAATATGTAAATGGATATACCCTAACGGGAAGCTGGATCCGGCCCAAACTGCTCTATTATCCGAATAAGAATTTCAGGCTGGAAATGGGCGGTCAGGTACTGGCCTACAACGGTCGGGAGGATTACAAATTGTATCCCTGGTTTTCGGCACTTTATCAGCCAACAAAGAGTCTCTCCTTTCGGATGGGAAATTTGAACCAGGATGGGAATCACGGACTTCCAGAGCCACTGATGGACAGTGAACACTTTATCTGGGACAAACCAGAAGCAGGCATCCAGTCCAGATTTCAAAACAACAGATGGACCGTGGATATGTGGATCGACTGGCAGACCCTGATTTTTAGCGGGGATCCCTACAAGGAGAAGTTTACCTTTGGGACAGTTGCAGAGTTAACACTACACCGGTCGGATGAATCAAGTCTCACCCTGCCGATCACCTTCAACGGGTTGCACGAAGGCGGTGAAATTGACAACGCCCCCGGTCTGGCCAAGACCCACATCACCATTTCTGAAGGGTTAAAATACAAGGGTAATCTTGACGGATCCATTTTGAAATCGTGGGAACTGTCAGGCTTCTTGCTCCAATCTACCTATCCGCAAGGTGAAACGGCATTGCCGGGTAAACGCGGAAACGCATTTTTTTTACAGACCTCGCTGAACTCTGATTATGGCAGTCTGGCATCGGGTTTCTGGCAGGGAAACGACTTTTTTACACCGCTGGGAATGCCCCTCTATCAAAATGGGGCCATCGGTCAGCAGGCCAGTGTTAGTTCCAACCGCCTATGGATTTTCTCCTACCTTTACGATCGAACAATCTTCGATCATAGTAAATTTGGGTTTAACTTCAACCTATACTACAATCCGGTTACACAGCAAAAATCCAACAACGAATCGCTCTATTTGATGATCAATCTCTCCTTTTTGAACAGAAAAACTGCCAAATAGCTCTTCTTCCTTTACAAATACTCGTTTAACGGCTGATATTGTATCACTTATTTTTTTGAAGGAGTTGTTGTTTTGAAAAAAAAAGCTACTTTTGCAGTCCCGATTTTATCCTAATTTGTCGTTGTGTGGATTGGAAGCGGTATCAACCTTAGCAAAAATTTATCGGACAGTGGATTCCGGTGAACTGATACAGCAAAAATTCGACAGGTGAACCGACAAAAAATGGATTGTATCACTTTATAAATTGAACTGAAATTGGACACTTTAAGTTACAGAACCGTATCGCTTAATAAAGCAACGGTACAAAAAGAATGGATAGTGGTAGATGCCACAGACCAGATCCTGGGTCGATTGTCAAGTAAGATTGCATTGGTGCTCAGAGGCAAACACAAACCAGGCTATACGCCTCACGTAGATTGTGGTGACAATGTCATTGTGATCAACGCAGAGAAAGTTCGCCTGACAGGCAACAAGATGAAAGGCAAAGTTTACATTCGCCACACGGGTTACCCAGGCGGACAGCGTTTTACGACTGCTGAGGAACTGATGGCCAAACATCCAGCCCGGATGGTTGAAAAAGCTGTAAAGGGTATGTTGCCGAAGAATAGTCTTGGAGCCAAGCTGTTCACCAATTTGCATGTTTTTGTGGGCGCTGAGCACAACATGGTCGCACAGCAACCAAAAGTTATTAACCTTGACAATATTAGATAAGTATCATGGAAGTTATTAACGCTTTAGGCAGAAGAAAAACTGCTGTTGCCCGTGTATATCTTACTGACGGCAAAGGAAATATCACCATCAACAAAAGAGAATTGAACGAATATTTCCCGATTGGCACACTTCAATACGTTGTACAGCAACCTTTGTTCCTTTGCGAAGTTGCCGGTCTATATGACATCAAAGTCAATCTCGACGGAGGTGGTCTTACTGGCCAGGCTGAAGCACTTCGTTTGGGCATTTCCCGTGCACTTTTGAAAATCAATGCCGATTATCGTCCAAAGCTGAAGGCTGCCGGATTTTTAACCCGTGACCCACGCGAAGTGGAACGTAAAAAACCAGGTCAACCAAAAGCACGCAAGAGATTCCAATTCTCGAAACGTTAATCGAATTAAGCACTTTTTATTTTTAATAACAGGTTTAGCATCTAAATTTCCCGGACTCCATACCTGGACTACCGGGGGATTGACTGAACAGAACGTAAACAAATTATTATGCCAAGAACAGAATTTAAGCAATTGCTGGATGCAGGCGTTCACTTTGGACACCTCAAGCGCAAATGGAATCCAAACATGGCTCCCTACATCTTCATGGAGAAGAACGGGATCCACATCATCGACCTGCAAAAAACAATTGTAAAGATTGACGAAGCCGCCGATGCCCTCAAACAAATCGCGCGTTCAGGCCGCAAGGTCATGTTCGTAGCGACCAAGAAACAGGCAAAAACCATTGTTGCCGAAAAGGTATCTGCAGTAAATATGCCTTATGTAGTTGAACGTTGGCCAGGTGGTATGCTTACCAACTTCCCAACCATCCGAAAGGCCGTGAAGAAGATGTCTACCATCGACAAGATGATTAAGGACTCCAGCTGGGACAACCTGTCCAAGCGCGAAAAACTTCAGATCTCCCGTCAAAGGGCCAAACTGGAGAAAATCCTGGGTTCCATCGTTGACCTGACCCGCTTGCCTGCAGCTCTTTTCATCATCGACGTGATGAAGGAAAAAATTGCGGTTCGCGAAGCACAACGCTTGAGCATCCCGATTTTCGCCATGGTAGATACCAACTCTGATCCAAACGGCATCGATTTCGTGATTCCTGCCAACGACGACGCATCACAATCCATCGATCTGATCGTAGGAATTATGTGCGAAGCCATCAAGGATGGTCTTTCTGACCGCAAAGTGGAACGTGAAAAAGACGAGACCGACGAGAAACCACTCTCTACTTTGAAAAAAGGTCGCAAAGCAGTCGCCAAAATCATCGTTGAAGACGATGAAGAGGTAGAGGCTGACGACAAGGATGAGATCCTGGAAGAAGAACTGGAAGCAATTCTGGAAGACGAAGATCTCGCTGAAGAGGAAGAAGAGGAAGATGCTGCCGAGGAAGCAAAGTAATTTTTATAAGAAAATTCCAAATATTTATAGCTGAAATGGAAATTAGTACAGCAGATGTAGTCAAACTGCGCAAAGCAACTGGCGCCGGAATGATGGATTGCAAGAATGCCCTGGCCGATGCCGAAGGGAATTTTGATCGCGCGGTAGAGATCATCCGCGAAAAAGGAAAACTGGTTGCCAGCAAACGTGCCGACAGAGAATCCTCTGAAGGAGTAGTCTTGGCCAAAGTTTCTGCCGATCAGTCTTTTGGAGCCGTCATCTCCCTGAACTGCGAAACAGATTTCGTAGCCAAGAATGACAAATTCGTTGCCTTGACAAACAGTATCATCGAAGAGGCCATTGCCAACAAGAGCACTAGCCTGGATGCAGTGAAAGCCCTTATCCTCGATGGTCGTACCATCGGCGAACAAGTTATTGAACAGACCGGTATCATCGGAGAGAAGATAGAATTGGCTTTCTACGAATGCATTGCCGCCGCATGCGTGGTCCCTTACATCCATCCAGGAAACAAACTGGCTACGTTGGTTGGTTTCAACAAAGTGGTCGAGGTACAGGTGGGTAAAGACATCGCGATGCAAATCGCTGCCATGAGCCCGGTTGCCATTGACAACAACGACGTAGCTCCCGAAATTGTTGAACAAGAGTTGAAGATTGCCAAGGAAAAATTCCGTCTGGAAGGCAAACCTGAAAACATGCTCGACAAGATTGCACAGGGCGCACTGAACAAATTCTTCAAAGAGAGTACCTTATTAAATCAGGACTTTGTAAAAGACAACAAGATGACCATTCGTCAATACCTTGGAAGTGTAGACAAAGACCTTAAAGTAACTGAGATCAAACGTTTTACTTTGAATGTTTGATCATAGTATTTCCCCTGATAAAAAAGCCTCCCCATGGAGGCTTTTTTTTTCTTGCCACGCTAGCTGAGGCCAATAAAGGTTTGTTATCAAAGATTTTTAGTATAAATTTGTACTAAATAAAGCCATCATGATAAAATACAACAGAGTCGTTTTAAAGCTTTCGGGAGAGTCCCTCTTGGGGAAATTGCAACACGGGATTGATCAGGAGGTGCTTGCTGATTATGCCATGCAAATCAAGGAAATTATCTCCATTGGGATTGAAGTCGGGATCGTCATTGGAGGTGGAAATATCTTCAGAGGCTTAAGCGGCACTGCCAAGGGATTCGATCGCTGCAAGGGTGACCAAATGGGTATGCTTGCCACGGTTGTCAATAGTTTGGCACTAGCCTCAGCTCTGGAATCTTTGCAGATTAAAGCCCGGGTTCTTACGGCGATTGCCATGCAGCCAATCGGCGAATTTTACACCAAAGAGTTGGCGATCAAAGCCCTCGAAAAAGGAGAAGTCGCCATTTTTGCCGCTGGAACAGGCAATCCTTTTTTTACGACAGACACAGCTGCTTCGCTGCGTGCCATTGAAGTCGGGGCAGACGTCATGCTGAAGGGAACCAGGGTGGATGGAATCTATACGGCTGATCCGGAAAAAAGATCCTGCTGCGGTCAGATTCGATAAAATATCCTTTGACGAAATTTATTCCAAAGGTTTGAGGGTCATGGATCTCACGGCTACAACCCTCTGCAAAGAGAACAACCTTCCCATCATTGTCTTTAACATGGATAAGAAGGGCAACCTGCTGAAAGTGGTTCACGGAGAACCTGTTGGCACCTTTGTGTACAATGATTAATTTCATGGTCATAAGATATTTTCCCCTCGTACAATTGTAAAAATCTGCGCTTTATGAATGAGGAAATTCAAATGTTAATGGACGAAACCATCGAAAGGATGGAACACGCATTGGCCCACCTTGATAACGAACTGGCCCATATCCGGGCAGGGAAAGCTTCTCCACGAATGATCGAAGGAGTATTGGTCGACTACTATGGAGCGATGACTCCACTGACACAAGTTGCCAACATCAGCACACCAGATGCCCGAACCATTGCCATACAGCCCTGGGAAAAGAAGATGATCCATACCATTGAACGTGCCATTATCAATTCCAACTTGGGATTCAACCCTGAAAACAATGGGGAACTCATCCGGATCAATGTTCCGGTACCCACGGAGGAGCGTAGGCGAAACCTTGTGAAAGATGCCCATAAGGAGAGCGAAACAGCCAAGGTCAGCGTAAGATCTGCCCGAAAGGATGGCAATGACTTCCTGAAAAAATTGCTTAAAGGCAAAGAAATATCGGAAGATGATGAGAAAATTGCCGTAGAAGAGATCCAAAATCTGACAGACAGTTATACCAAAAAGATTGACAGCATGCTTCAGGCCAAGGAGAAAGAAATTCTGACCATCTGATTAGTTGGATTTATCGTCGTTCCCTGTAGCAGAACCTGCCAAAAGCATAAAAAGCCCTGATTGAAAAATCAGGGCTTTTTATGCTTTTGGCAGTCAGTTAGCTACCAAATGGCAGTGTTTTTCACCTTCCATTCGATACCAACCCTGGCAAATCAGAATTTATTGTTTTCTGATAAGCAACCAGATGTCGCTGTATTTCGAGAACTGTGCCCTGACTTCTGCGATCCTGGCACGAGCCGCCGCCTCTTCCGCATAGCTGTTTCCGCAAACGCGGAACATTCCGGTTTCATTTTTCAGGATTACCGGATGAAAATTTTCAGTCGCAAGGGTCTCCTTGAGACGTTTGGCATTTTCCAATACCGAAAAACTACCCATGATCACAAAATATTTGTTGGAACCATAATCGGCAGTTTCACCGGTCGCTGTAGAAAAACGCTCCTCTTTCGAGGAAATATTGCCCTGCTTGACAGGTTTCGCAGGAGCTGCTGCCGGAGGAGTGGCCACCACGGGAGCCGCAACTTGTGGGGCCACAGGGATTGGCTTAGGAGCTATTTTTTGTGTTTTGCACCCTGCCAGAACGACCAGGAATAAAATGAGCAGTAGATTTAGATTTTTCATAAAAAATGAAATTTTATTTATCGGGCCATTAAAATTTGAAACCATTGCAAGAAATCAAACAACCTTCCTACAATCGCTACGGCTAAATTAATATTTTTTTGCTAACATTTCCAGGAATAACCAACGGATTTATCTCCCTTAACCTCCTAAAAAAAACTTGCAAATTCCGGATAACATACATCTAGATTTTTTAATATATTTACATTCAATGATCGCACGGTTCTTATTGATAGAGAACACCTTTTGAACTCAAGATGCTGAACTACGTAATTGCCTACCACCATGAAAAGACGTACCGACCCCCTTATATTCATCGTTGAAGACAATCCTGTTTATAATAAGCTGATAATTAATTATTTGCAGTCAAAAAAATTCAATAGAATTGAAAGTTTTTTTAGTGGAGAAGAGTGTGTAAAGCGGATAGGAGAGAAACCGGACATCATCATTCAGGACTATCTGTTGGAAGGAATAGACGGGATCGAAGTATTAAAACAATACAAAAAAGTTCATTCCCACGCGGAATTTATATTTCTCTCGGGTCAGGACAGTGTAGATGTAGCCGTTAATACTCTGAAACTGGGGGCATTTGACTACATTGTTAAGGACCAGATGGCCCTGAAAAAATTGGCTGACAAGATTACCAGAATAATGGTCATGCAGAAACTGGTCAGAAGCAACAAACTTTACAAAAAAGGCATTATCATCTTTTTTGTGGCGTTGACCGCACTTATTCTGTTAATTTTAAGCTTGTCCCTCTTCTTCCCAGGCAAGTTTAACTTCTTTCGCTGATTGACCTCCTTCGTACTTTAATCCTCTTCCCCAGAACAATCTACCTGACGATTGGTTTTTTTCCGGCTACCGGTTGCAAAATGGAAAGGTATTCTGAATGATTGGTAAGCACCAATTTAGCCTTTGCTACGTCTGCATCGTCCCTGAAGGAGGCAATTACCGCCCCTTTCTGATAGTAGTATCGGGTAACAATTTCGTCGGCAAGCACACTGCAAACCTCTTTCCTGAATTTCTTCAGATCGGCATCTACATTAATGACCAACTTCTTGCTCAATGCATCAAATTCGGCTTTGGTCTCGTCGTAGGCTCTCTCCCTCTTCGCCGTCTCGATCAATCCTTTTAAGATCTGTCCGCTTCGGGATTCATAGGAGAACTTTCGCTCCAGCAGATATTGGTGAAACTGGTTATATACCTCTTCACTGATCTCAAACTGATCGGGAGGGGCAATGGCGGTATGGGCTGAAGCAAATCTGGTAGCAAAATCAAAAATGATGTTGTCCTGGATTAGCTTGAATGCCAGATCGCACAGGGTATCCTGATCCAGTTTGACATCTGGTATGATACCACCTCCATCAAAGACTTTTCGTCCGTTTTTTGTAGCGAATTCGTGAATCAGTGAATCCGGAATCGTTCCCACACTGCCATCCTTGTTCCTGTGAGAGTAATCGAGCGCCTGGATGCACCTTCCGCTGGGAATGTAATATTTGGCTGTAGTTACTTTGAGTTTGGTATTGTAGCTAAGGTCACGAGTCGTCTGTACAAGACCTTTCCCAAAGGTCCGTTTGCCGATGATGACCGCCCGGTCAAGATCCTGAAGTGCACCAGAGACGATTTCCGAAGCGGAAGCCGATCCCCTGTTTACCAGGACGACAATGGGTATCACGGTATCTATGGGTTGCTCAGTTGCACGGTACGTCTTGTCCCACTGGGCCACTTTTCCCTTGGTATTCACCACCTCTTCTCCGTGTTTGACAAACAGGTTGACCATTTTAACTGCTTCTCCCAATAAACCTCCGGGATTGGAACGAAGGTCAATGACCAACGCTTTTGCTCCTTTTTTATCGCGCAGATTCAGAAATTCGTCCTTGATCCGATCGGCACATCCATCCGTAAAACTGGAAAGACGAACATAACCGGTTTTCTCATCGATCATTCCGGCATAGGTAACCGGGTCAATTTTGATCTCCTCGCGGACCACATCCACCTCGAAGGTTTTTTTCGACTCCGGTCTCAGCATCTTTAGCTTCAGTACCTTCTTTGCAGGTCCCTTCAGCATCGCTGATACCTCTTCCACGGTAGACTTGTTGATGGCTTTTCCATCGAGCTCTACAAAAATGTCACCGGCTTTTAATCCGGCCTTCTGGGCAGGAAATCCTTCGTATGGTTCTGCCAACAAAATTTTATCTCCCCGCTTGCTGATCAAGGCCCCGATTCCACCATATTCCCCGGTAGTCATAAATTTGAAGTCATCCATATCCTCTTCCGGAATGTAGGTGGTGTAGGGATCCAGTGACTCCAGCATATCGTCGATTCCTTTCTTGATCAGTTTCTCCGGCTTGACGTCCTCCACATAAAAGAGGTTAAGCTCACGAAAAAGGGTGTAGAAAATATCAAGGTTTTTGGAGATCTCAAAATTTTTCTGGTCGGTCTTAAAACTCCAGAACGACAATCCCATCACGGCGACCAGCGACAGTGCCAGGCCAGCCTTTAAAATCCGGTTCGTCTTCATTTCCTGTTGAATATTATTGTATAATTGATCGGGTCGAAGTGGGCAAAGTTAATAAAAGCTCCTTGAATCATTCCACTCCATTAAAATGAAAAATGAAAAATGAAAAAAACAGATGAAATGCACTTCCCGGCTGATCGACCAGCCAGTCTAATGCTGCTGCAAACCCAACATTTCCAGTGTTGCCCATTAGTACAATCCCCGCATTTTGTCTACTTTTGAAAATAAAATCTACATTTTGGAAAAAGGTTTGGTTATTCGCTCAACAGGAAGCTGGTATACGGTCAAAAACGATGACGATGAAATGATTGACTGCCGTATCAAGGGGAAGCTGCGCATGAAAGGGGTGCGAACCACCAATCCTGTTTCCGTGGGCGACAGAATCCGGTATCAGATCCAGGAAGATGAAACGACTCCAAGTGGCAGAAGTGGGGTCATTTATGAAATTGAACCCCGCAAAAACTACATCATCCGTAAATCCTCCAATCTCTCCAAGGAGAGTCAGATCATTGCGGCCAACGTGGATCAGCTTTTTTTGATTGTCACAGTCAATTATCCGGTTACCCTGACGGGATTCATCGACAGGTACCTGATCTCTGCGGAGGCATACCGAATTCCTGCCGGGATTGTCTTCAACAAGATCGATCTTTACACACCCGAGGATCTGGAACGTCTGGAAGAATTGATATACATCTATGAGGGAATTGGTTACCGTTGTTTTCGCGTATCTGCCAAAACGCATCAAAATATCGATCAACTGGTTGAACGGCTGCAGGGTAAGATCACCCTCTTCTCTGGTCATTCGGGAGTCGGCAAATCCTCTTTGCTCAACTGCCTGAACCCTGAGCTTCAGCTAAAGACCAACGAAATATCCGAGCACCATCAACAGGGCAAACATACCACGACTTTTGCTGAGATGCACGAGCTTTCGGCAGACAGTTACCTGATCGATACCCCCGGCATCCGCGGATTTGGGGTCATCGATATGGAAAAAACGGAAATTTCCCACTATTTCCCCGAAATCTTCAGGATGCTGGACCAATGCCGCTTCTTCAACTGCACCCACCTGCACGAACCCGGATGTGCTGTCAAGGAGGCTGTAAAAAAAGGGAGTATCTCCGCTTCCAGGTATGAATCCTATACCTCTTTGATGGAGGATGACAATGCGAGGTACCGCTCTGCTTTTTAGGAGATACCATTCAACGGCCCAATCGACTGGTACGGATCGCAAAAACAGATTCCAAATATCACAAAATGGTGAACGGAAAAGTGAATGTTTCGTATACAGACTGATAGTCACAAACAATTTTAATTTATGCAACAACCAGAATCTCACATACTGGTTATCTTCGGAGCTTCCGGAGACCTTACCAAGAGGAAGCTGATTCCTGCCCTGTTTGAATTGGACCAGCAAAAGCTTCTCCCCGAAAAATTTGCCATTCTGGGAGTTTCCCGAACGGAGATGACAGACCAGGCGTTCAGGGAAAAGATGAGGGAATTTTTGCCATTCACTTCTCCAAACGATGCTGCTTTTTCGAAATTTTTGGAGGCCATTTATTACCAGTCGCTCGAGACCTCAGAAGCCAGCGACTATCCCAAATTGAAAGAAAGGCTGGAGAGGCTGGGAGATCGCCTCTCCATTCCCGCCAATTACATCTTTTATCTTTCAACACCTCCACAATTGTATCGGGTCATTCCACAAATTCTTGCCGAATCGGGAATGAACGATCTTTCTACCGGATTCAAAAGAATCATCATAGAAAAACCTTTCGGGACAGATCTGGATTCTGCCCGCGAACTGAATAAAAATCTGCTCACCTTTTATTCTGAAGGGCAGCTTTTCAGAATTGATCATTACCTGGGTAAGGAGACCGTGCAAAATATGCTTGTGACCCGCTTCTCCAATGGCATTTTCGAACCCATCTGGAATCAGAACTTCATCCATCACGTGGAAATCACCTCTGCCGAGACCCTCGGAGTCGAAGATCGTGGGGGATACTATGACCATTCCGGGGCTCTGCGCGACATGGTCCAGAATCACCTGATGCAGCTGGTCGGAATGATTGCCATGGAGCCACCGGTGGTCATTGAGGCAAATGCCATCCGCAACGAGGTGCTGAAGGTATTTCAGTCGATGCGTCCAATCCAGGAAGCCGATGTGCCAAGACAGGTATTTCGCGGTCAATACACCCCCTCCCACATCGGAGAGGAGCTGATCAAAGGCTACCGCGAAGAAAATGGCGTGGATTCGCAATCCAGAACCGAAACCTTCGTTGCCCTAAAATTTAACATCGACAATTTCAGGTGGGCCGGCGTGCCATTTTACATAAGAACCGGCAAGAAATTGCCTACCAGGGTCACAGAGGTGGTCATTTACTTTAAGACGACCCCTCATCACCTTTTCGAGTACCATGCGGATACAGAACCTATCAACAACCAGTTGGTACTTCGGATCCAACCCGACGAAGGGGTATTGCTGAAACTTGGGATGAAGGTCCCTGGCGCCGGTTTCCGGGTCCAAACGATGAACATGGATTTTCATTACAACGAGCTCTCAGACAAATACCTCCCCTCCGCATACAGCCGTCTGCTGCTCGATTGCATGCATGGCGATGCGACACTCTATTCGCGCAGCGATGCGGTAGAGAAGGCATGGGAATATTTTCAGCCCATCCTGGATGCCTGGAAAAACAATTGCGACATCCCCATCTACGGCTATCCTGCCGGCACCTGGGGCCCCGAAGTAGTTGATCAGCTGGTCGAAAATGGATACTGGAGGAGGCCCTGCAAGAATCTCGCCCACGATGGCGAATACTGTGAATTGTAAACACATCAGGAAGGACCAAAATGAAACAGTTAACCATCTTTCCTGATCCTGCAACCCTTGCCAAAAAGGTTGGTCAACAGCTAATGGAATGGATCGCCCAATCACAGGCTCCCCTCTTTCACCTGGCACTATCCGGAGGCAGTACGCCAAATCTGCTGTTCCAGGAGCTGGTGGACCGGTATGCCGATTCAGAATTTTGGCAAAAGACTCATTTCTGGTGGGTAGACGAACGAATGGTCGAACCTGTCGATCCGGAAAGCAACTACGGAACGGCAAAGCGCTTGCTCTTGTCAAAAATAAAGATTCCGGAAGGCAACATCCACCGCATTCGCGGAGAGCAGGAGCCCTCCCGGGAGGTAGTCACCTACGCATCCGAAATAGTAGAAGCCGTCCCGATGAAAGGTGGATGGCCCCGATTTGACCTGATACTCCTTGGAATGGGCGATGACGGACATACCGCATCCATCTTTCCCGGCAATCTAACCCTGCTGGAATCCGATCACCTTTGCGAAGTAGCCTCACATCCTGTCACCTTTCAGCAACGAATCACCCTGACGGGAAAGGTCCTCAACCATGCAGGGATTGTCTGCTTTATGGTAACTGGAGAATCGAAGGCAGAACGCATGTCTGATATCCTTTTAAATGGAGCAAACAGAAGCTGGTTACCTGCATCCCACATTCAGCCATTAGACGGTGAACTGTATTGGATGGCAGATCAGGGAGCCGCAAAATTGTTAACCTGATTTTCGGAGAAAAGGCCCATCCGCCATTCCCCGCAATGATTCGAATGAAGAATTTTTTTCAATCAGTGAAATAACCGTATTTTTGCACCTCCGGCCGGACAGGGAGACCGGAATTTTTTTGACAGTGAGACAAACAAATAAAATGCCAAAGAATAGAAGAGCAGGACATTTCATCATGCTTGCGGTGACCCTTATTTTTGGGATGAACATACCGCTCTCCAAATCCTTGTTGCCGGTATGGATCTCCCCCGAAGGGCTGACTTTGTCGAGGATTCTCTTTGCTACCGGTGCCTTCTGGATTGCCTCTCTATTTGTTCCACGCGAGAAAGTACCCTTCAAGGACCACCGATTTTTCCTTATCGCCTCCTTGTGCGGAGTATCTTTTAACCAGGGGCTTTTCCTCCTGGGGTTAAACATGACCTCGCCCATTGACGCTTCTATCATCATCACCTGTGGACCCTTGTTCGCAATGATTTTTGCCGCGTTACTGCTGAAAGAGCCTATTACCTTTTTGAAAATATCGGGTGTTTTGGTCGGAGCTACGGGCGCTATTTTACTGGTATACAATGCCCATCACGCAATTACAGTCCATTCCAGCAGTCTGGCCGGTAACCTGATGGTGTTCGGTAGCTCCGTCATCTATGCCTTTTACCTGGTTTTCTCCAAACCCCTGACCCAGCGCTATTCGCCTGTTACCCTGATGAAGTGGATGTTTTTATATGCATCCGTAATGGTCACACCGCTCTATCTGGGAAAAGTCATCTCCGCTCCTGTATTTCACCATCCTGAGGTCACACCTGTTTTGCAGATGATGTACACGCTTTTTATGGCTACCTTCATTACCTACCTGCTGATACCCATGGCTCAGCAACGCATCCGACCTACCACCGTCAGCATGTACAACAACCTGCAACCATTGGTCGCTTCCTTTGTCACTGTCGCGATAGGGATGGATCACTTCACCGTCATCAAAGGTCTCTCGGCTTTGCTCATTTTTTGCGGGGTCTACCTCGTCACCCGCAGCAAGGCCAAACCGGAGGAGGTGAAGGGACCACTGGAGGAGTGGGAAGCGCCTGAAACCAGATTCACAAAGATAGATCCGACATAGGTCTTTCAAACGAAACGGACAGATTCAGTTAGACCGAGATACTAAAACAGGGGCAAACCTTATGAAATATAAAAATATTCAAACTAAAC
>CAINVV010000136.1 GCA_903854235.1 uncultured Bacteroidia bacterium
CCTGTAAATACAAAGAATTTCCCAACAATTGTCTGGTTTCACGGAGGAGGCCTGACGGGCAGAAAGAAGCAAATTCCAGAGGCCTTGATGAACAAAGGCTATGCAGTCATTGGAGTCGAATACCGTCTTTCACCAAAAGCAAAAGCACCTTCCTATATTGAGGATGCTGCAGCCGCAGTGGCCTGGGTGTTCAACAACATTGGCAAATACGGCGGAAGAAAAAATCTAATTTTCATCTCAGGTCATTCCGCAGGAGGATACCTGGGAATGATGATCACACTTGATAAAACCTGGCTGGCCAAATATAACATTGACCCAAACTGTATCGCTGCGCTGATACCCTTTAGCGGACAAGCTATCACTCACTATACAATACGGAAAGAACAAGGAATAAAAAACACCCAACCCATCATTGACAAATATGCTCCGCTCTTTTTTGTGCGTTCAGATGCGCCCCCGATGTTGCTGATTACAGGTGACCGCGAACAGGAACTTTTGGGCCGCTATGAGGAAAATGCCTACCTGCAGCGCATGATGAAACTGACCGGCCATACAAGAACAAAACTGTACGATCTTCAGGGATTCAACCATGGAGGAATGGCAGAACCTGCCTTTCCGTTACTACTAAAAGAGGTGGAAGAGGTGACAAAAGAAATTTCAGAGAAAAAATAACAACGATTACAATCAAACCATGATAAAAACCAGAAAGTTCATCCTGCTAAGCCTGTTTTTAATTGGCCTTGCTTCTAACAACCTGCTGGTAGCCCAGTCCGGTAATAGTATCCGGCTCAACGACAACTGGAAATTCCTCAAGGGCGACCTTGGAGGCATCTGGGAAGCCGTAAGAACTTTCAAGGCGGGGGATCCGGAGAGTGTGCCATTATGGGAAAATGTGTCCCTGCCCCATTGCTTCAATGCCAAGGATGCCGTCGACCCGGACGTGAACTATTACCAGGGACCAGGATGGTACACCAACCGGATCACGGTGGAAAATCCTTACCAGGAAGGCCGAACCCTGCTCCATTTCGAAGGTGCCGGTCAAAAAACGGAGGTTTACATTTATACTACCAAGGTAGGTACCCACGTGGGTGGCTACAACGAATGGAGCGTAGACATTACCGACGCAGTGAAAGAGTTCAGGCAGAACAAGAAAATAGCGGATAATTTCCAGGGGAAAATCCCCTTATCCATCCGGTGCGACAACTCCAGGGATCTGGAGATGATCCCTTCGAACATGGCTGATTTCAATGTTTATGGAGGAATATACCGGTATTTGAACCTGGCTTATGTCCCGGCCTATTCCATCGATAGGTTACATGCATATGCAACAGTGGATGCAAAAGGCTCTGATGGGAAACTTGAGTTGGGTCTAAAGCTCCGCAACCTCTCCTCCTTGACAAAGGCAGGGATCAAAATCGAAATCCTCGACCCTGCCGGGAAATCGTTGACAACCAAAAACCTGGAAACTGACTTTTACCTGGGTGAAAAAACGATGTACACACAAGCCATCAGAAGACCAGTTTTGTGGTCTCCCGATCAGCCAAATTTGTACACGTGCTGCATGACGATAGAGACGGCGCTGGGCAAACAAACGGTGATAGAAAAATTCGGCTTCCGGAATTTCGAATTCACGGAGAAGGGGCCTTTCAAGTTAAATGGTACCCGCCTGTTACTTAGGGGTACCCACCGGCACGAGGACCATGCAGGCGTAGGAGCCGCGATGACCGCTTCCCAGATCCGTCAGGAGATGGTGATGATGAAGGAGATGGGTGTCAACTTCATCCGTTTGGGCCACTACCAGCAATCGCCGATTGTCCTCAGCCTGTGCGACAGTCTGGGCATTTTCGTCTGGGAGGAGATTCCCTGGTGTCGTGGCGGACTGGGTGGCGAAAAATACCAGTTGCAGGCCAAAAACATGCTCTCCGATATGATCGACCAGCACCGCAATCATCCGGCCGTCATCTTGTGGGGCATTGGAAATGAAAACGACTGGCCCGGCGATTTTCCGGATTTCGACAAGCAAAAGATCCGGGCGTTTGCAACGGAACTGAACAACCTTGCCCACCAGCTTGATCCCACACGCATGACCGCCATGCGCCGCTGCGACTTCTGTAAGGACATTGTGGATGTCTATTCACCCTCCATCTGGGCAGGCTGGTACAGGGGCATCTACACGGAATACCGCGAGGCTACAGAGACGGAAATACAAAAAACAAAATATTTCTTCCATGCTGAATGGGGTGGCGATAGCCACGCAGGACGTCATTCAGAGTCCCCTGATAAGATATTGCAACAGGTCAAAACTGGAGTTGGTACGGACGAGCAAAAAGGCGATGCCTCCCTCTTCGGAGGAGCAGCAAGGGTCTCCAAAGATGGTGACTGGAGCGAATCCTACCTCTGCAACCTGATCGACTGGCATCTCAAAGAACAGGAGACCATGCCCTACCTGACAGGTTCCGCCTATTGGCCCTTCAAGGACTTCTCCACTCCGGTCCGACCCGATAATCCCATTCCCTACATGAACCAAAAGGGAGTGGTAGAGCGCGACCTGACCAAAAAAGAGTCCTACTATGTCTTCCAATCCTGGTGGACGAAGTCGCCCATGGCACACATCTATGGCTCCAGCTGGCCGGTAAGATGGGGCGATGAGGGGGAGGAAAAGATGGTGAAAGTCTATTCCAACTGCGACGATGCTGAACTTTTCGTCAATGGGAAAAGCTATGGCGTAAAAAAACGGAACGGATCCGATTTTCCTGCCGCAGGACTACGGTGGAATGTGGTATACGCCAGGGGAGAAAACCACCTCAGGGTGGTTGCCAGAAAACTGAAAGCAACAGTTACCGATGAAATAATCCAGACTTATCAAACGGAAAAATGGGGAATACCGACCCGGTTAGACCTTCAAATCAAAGCGCAAGAGGGTGACCTCGTCACCATCGAGGCAAAGCTTTACGACGACAAAAATATACTCTGCCTCGATGCGAGAAATGTGGTTACATTTGGATGTACGGGAGACGGAACGCTGCTCGACAACCTGGGAACCTCATCCGGATCCAGAAGGGTCGAAATGTACAACGGCAGGGCCATTATCCGTATAAAAACCAAAAACGGGAAAAGCATTGCCTCCATCAAGTACAAAGGATTGAAAAA
>CAINVV010000137.1 GCA_903854235.1 uncultured Bacteroidia bacterium
GGCATCGAGCCCTTATCGACTTGAGCAAACAACACCTCAGAATCAAGATGTATTTTCTGCAATTAATTGTGAGTTAAAAGGGTAAAAACGGTCAACGTATTTTAGGCATCAACACTGTTCACTCTTCACTCTTCACTCTTCACTCTCAACTCACTCTTGCTCCTCGCTGCTTTTGATTCGCTTGAAGGTATCCTTCCTGGTGATAAGCATCGGTATGGCTACTCCGGCAGAAAGGGCGATCAGGATAAAAAAGGCTTTCAGTCCGTTGCCCGTCGTTTCGGCAAGCGTTTTCAGATAGTTCGGGGAAGTGGCTGCAGTACTGGTCAGCTCCATGCATCCCAGCATCATCCGGTAGGCAAAGGCTCCGGGTACCATCGGGATGACGGAAGGTATAGAAAAGACGAGCGGAGGTGCCTGTTTGTTGTGTGCCGCATAAACACTGAGTACCCCAATGAGTGCCGCCCCAACCAGGGAAGAGAGGGCGATGTTTACTTCCAGTCCCAGCAAAAGAAATTTGGCGAGTACGCCAACGGCGCCCATTCCCCAGATCATCACCAGGGTTCGTTGCGGTACGTTGAACAGGATGGCAAATCCAAGTGCGGCAAAACCACCCCAGAATGCCTTTATCAAAAGTGACAGGATATCCATTTTGTTAGATGTTAAATAGAAATTTGGCGCAAAGCAGTCCCAGCGCGATGGCCAGGGCAATGATCAATCCGTGTATTCCACGAACAATTCCATTCAGGATATTTCCGTCGATCATATCCGTAAATGAATTGATCAACGGCACTCCGGGCACGAGAAACAGCACACTGGTGGCAAAAGCGACGTCAGGGCTGGTTCCTATGCCCATTTTAACAGATAGCCCCGACAACAGGGAGGCGGCAAAAGCGGCAAAGAAGATCGAAACATAAGGGTTAAACCGCTTCTTCAGCGATTCCTGACGAACAAAAAGGCCCACAAATGTGGCTGCAAAGGCGACCACCAGTTCGACTCCCTTTCCCCCGAAAAGGGCACAGAAGGAACTGCCAGCCAGCGCCACCGAAGAGAGGATGATCAGTCTGGGATAGTGTGGCAAGGCCACCAATCTGTCAATTTCGGCATTGATTTGTGGAATGTTCCAATTCTCTTCCACCACCTTCCAGCTCATTCGGCTGATACCTGAAACCACCCTGAAATTGACTCCGTGCGGGGAGGTTCTCTTCAGACTGGCGATGAAATGATCCGTCTCCTCATCGATCACTTTCAACATCAGGGAACGGTTGGTGATCAGGAGCTCTATGTTGTAGCCGAGCGCGTCGGCAATCCTGTTTACCGTAGTACGAACCCTTCCGGTACTGGCACCGGAGCTCATCAGCAAGGTTCCCACATTGAGCAGCATTGCTTCTGCTTCTTTTATGTTTGCATAAGATTCATCCATAGGATCTTAATTTGAAAATTTGAAATTGAGGGAAATTGAAAATCAATGGATACAACCTTTGATGCTTTTGTCATTCGGGGTCGTCTTCCGTTCATCTCTATTCGTTTCCCAACCGAACCAATTATCTGCAGTTCCGTTTTCCCCGGATTAATCCGGGATTTTAATCTGTTCGCCCAGGAAGTGGGGCTGCGTGCCGGTCAGCAGGTCATAGGCGAGTAAGACCCTGGCCCCGATCTCCCGTAAGACTACTTTCACGGAAGGCCTTCCGTTTTGATCTCCTGCATTGTAGGCGATTACCTCCAACCCCCGCTGCCGGCCAATGTACACTGCCCTGTGGTTGTGGAAGGGTTGGGATATCACCGTGAATTGATGCTGCCCAAAGACCATGAAACAACGAACCACGGAATCAAGGGTCCGGAATCCGGCATAATCCAGCACCACCCGTTCCTTTGGTATCCCTGCTTCCACCAGGTCGTTGTACATAGAGACCGGCTCATTGTAACTCCTGTGCTTGTTGTCTCCGCTTACGAGGATATAATCTATTTTTTTGCTTTTGTAAAGTAGTACGGCAGCCTGAATGCGGTAGGTATAATAAAGGTTTACCTTGCCTGCAGAAATGAATTTATTGGTGCCAAGTACGACGGCACAGTGGTTGTGTGGGATGGCACCCACCGAATCGTAGGAATATTTTTTACCTGTTTTGGTGACCTCCAGATTGATCCATAGGACAAACAAGAAGAAGGTAAGTGCGAGAACAACCAACATCCAGGAAAATCGGATGGCCCATTTTCGGATCTTAGGGTCTGAATAAATTGCATTTTGAAATCGAAATCTCATTGATTTACTGAATTTTACAGTAATTACAACGGGGTACAGGCTTCCCGGCCGTCCTGCTCCGATGTTTCATCCAAAATTAGTGTTTTTTTTTGATGCCATTTTGAATTAATATTACTCCCGTATTTAATCGCCTGACACCATGAACAGCACATCCAGCCCTTTATTGCGCATTCCCGGCATCGGAGAACCTCATTTATCAGATTATCAGTCGGGGATGGAATGGCTAAAGCGATCGGGACAATCGGTTGCCATTGATAAAATAAACTGGGCGGAATACCCCTATGCCCCAACAGTAAAACTTTTTGCCGGATATTCAGAAGGCTGTCTCTGGCTTGGTTATGAGGTGAAGGGAGATTTTTTCAGGGCTCAGGCATTGCACGACCAGGAGGCTGTCTGGGAAGATTGCTGCGTGGAGGTTTTTATTTCGACAGAGGAAGAAAAACAGGAAGAAGCTTCCTCTCCTGATCGCATAATTTACCGTAATTTTGAATTCAACCTTTTGGGGTTCGCCTATTCTGCCGTTGGAACGAAAGAACATCGGGAATTACTTGGCCCTACTCTGATGGATCAGATTCTGCGTTATCCGGAATTTTCGAGGGAAAAGCTTCCGGCAGAGGGCAGTTTGTGTGATTGGGGCCTGTGTGTGGCGATTCCGCTTAAGTTGTTGGGGATTCAAAAAGGGAGCCGGTTTAAAGGCAATTTCCAGAAATGCGGAGATCTCACACGAGCCCCTCACTTTCTTAGCTGGAACAGCATTCTTTCTGATGAGCCCGACTTTCACCTGCCCCAATTTTTCGGGGAGATGGAACTGGTGCATTGATATTTAAAAGTAGCGTTATGGAAACCACAGGATTGGATCGTATCAGGGAGAGCTTCAGAGCCCTAATGACGGAATGCTCCCCGCAGATACCGGAAGCAGACTATCCGCTTATCCGGCAGGCCATGGATCAGGGGTTGCAGACCGTGGGAGATGCCCAATGGGAAAATGGGGAGTACATTCTTCACCATTCGATATCCGTCGGGCGCATCGCGGTACTTGAACTCGGCCTCTCGACCGACTCCCTGATTGCCTGTTTGTTGCACAATGTTTTCGATAAGAGCGAACATCCATTTTCGGCTGCAGATATTAAAAAAGATTACAGGGCCGGAGTGTCGGAAATTCTGGACGGAATCACCAAGATCAATTCACTGAATACAGAAAATATTGCCGTTCAAAGTGAAAACTTCAGAAGGTTGATGATGGCCCTTTCGGGAGATGTACGCGTGATCCTGATAAAAATTGCCGATCAACTTCAGGATATGCGAAACCTGGAAAAATTGCCTCCCGCCCTGCAGCAGCGCATCTCCATCGATTCCTGGCACCTGTACGCACCCCTGGCACACCGGCTGGGATTGTACAAAATCAATTCCGAACTGCTCGATCTGTCGCTGAAATACCTGCACCCGGAGGAATTCAGGCTGATCGTGGAGAAATTACAGGAAACGACGGTCGAAAGAGCCAATTTTGTTTCTGCTTTCGTGAAGCCAATCGAGAAAAAATTGAAAAGCAGGGGTTTTGACTTTGAAATGAAAGCACGTACCAAGTCAATCTACTCGATTTGGAACAAGATGAAAAAGCAGGAGGTCGATTTTCACGAAGTGTACGACCTGTTTGCCATACGTGTCATCCTGCATTCTAAACCCGAAAATGAAAAGGCCGAATGCTGGCAGGTGTTTTCCGTGGTCACGGAAGAGTACCTTTCCAATCCTGAACGGTTGAGGGATTGGATCACCTTTCCCAAATCGAACGGATACGAATCGCTGCACACGACCGTATTGGGTCCCGACAAGAAATGGGTAGAGGTCCAGATTCGGACCAGAAGGATGGATGACGTAGCCGAAAATGGCCTGGCGGCCCACTGGCGCTACAAGGAGGGGAAAGCCGGTGGAAAGGAATTGGATGATTGGCTGAAAAACATCCGGGAGATCCTGGAAAATCCGCAGCTGAGTCCGGCAGATTTCATTGAAGATTTCAAAGTCAATATTTACGACGACGAGATCTTCGTCTTTACCCCCAAAGGCGACCTGATCAAACTCCGGGCCGGTGCCACTTTACTCGATTTTGCCTATGAAATTCACTCGCATATCGGCGATCACTGCGTAGGCGGTAAGGTGAACGGGAAGCTGGTAACCCTGAAATATCGTTTGAAAAATGGCGATCAACCGCTTGTCGAGACTTCCAACAGTCAGAAACCAAAACTCGACTGGCTTGATTTTGTCGTCACGACCAAGGCGAAATCACGCATCAAGGCCAGTTTGAATGAGGAACAAAAACACGAAGCCGAAAATGGCAAGGAGATACTCCGCCGTAAATTCAAAAATTGGAAAATTGAGTTGAACGACCAGGTGATCCGCGACCTGCTGAAGCATTACAAGCTGAAACTGGCCACTGAACTCTATTTTCAGATCTCTGTAGGGAAGATCGATCCGCTGGGAATCAAGGAAGTCATCAAGGTACAGGAGGAGGAGAGCTCAAAGGAACGACTCTCCGAGATTCTGGCGCCCTCTGAATTAAAGGAACTCACCTTCGATTCTGGCGATGATTACCTGGTCATCGACAACGACTTGAAAAACGTCATTTACAAGCTCGCGGCCTGCTGCAATCCCATCTTTGGAGATGATATTTTCGGATTTGTCACGATCCGGGAGGGGATAAAAATTCACAGGGTAAGCTGCCCGAATGCCAAACAGATGATTGACAGGTATCCCTATCGGTTGATAAAGGCAAAATGGCGTTCCACAGACAAGCGAAACTCGTTTCAGGCAACCGTACGGGTGGCAGGGTCCGATAGAAACGGAATGGTAAACGACCTCACCAACATCATTGGCAAAGAGGTAGGGGTGAAGATGAGGTCGATCAACATCAACAGTGAAAACGGCTCCTTCGAAGGAATCCTGCGTGTGTTTGTCAATGACACCCATCACCTGGATTTCCTGATGCAAAAGTTGAAAAACATCAAAGGGGTAGATTCCGTCACCAGATCGGATGTCTGAACCGGAAAAATCTAAAATTAACGTACGTGACTGATCCCACCGCTCTGATTGAAAAGGCCCGGCTTTCCTGGAAAGGGGAGCGTCAGGAGGAGGCATTGGCTCTTCTGGAAAATCCTTCGTTGCAGGAGAATCCGACTGCCATTTTTCTAGCCGGAGAGATTCATTACAGCGCTCAGAACTGGGGAGCCGCGCTGAATAAATTTCGTCGTTGCCTGCAAATGGACCCCAATTTCCAAGCCGCGCAAACTTATGTGGATTTGATTCTAAATATTCTTGGATTTTTTCACACCGACCAGTTCAATCCTTGATTTTTTCAATTAACTTTGATAGAATTTCTGTGCTAAATCGAAATTATAGTAATAGAAATGAGAAAGTTAATTACCTAAATTTTAAAAAGATGAAAAGGTTGGTTTTGGTTATTTTGATCTGCTTAAGCTTCTCCTTCCTCTATGCCCAGAATGCTGTTTCGTTGAAAAATGAAGGTAACAAAGCATTAAGCGCTCAGCAGTATGGCATTGCACTGCTCAAATACGAAGGCGCACTAAAAGTTTGGGGCAACAAGCCCACCGACAATGCAATGATCTTCTCGATGGGTACCTGTGCCTACCGGCTGAATGACATGAAAAAGTCGCTGAAATATTTCGACATGGCCATCGCGGCAGGATATGAACTGGATATGTCCTATCAGTACCGGGCCTGTATCATGAAGGCCCAGAACAATACGGATGGGTATTGCACGACACTCAAGGATGGATTGGCAAAAGTACCCAAGTCCAAAGCACTAAAAGAGTCTCTTGCCAAATACTACTATTCAGAAGGGAGCAACCATTACCACAAGGGGAGCGATATCCTGAAAAATACCAACGAGAAGCTCCACGCCGGAAAATATTCTTCGACCGACAAGGCGCTCAAGGATGACAATGCCAAAGCGCGTGAAGAGTTCAATCAGGCGGTCAAACTGCTTCAATTAAGTCTTGAACTGGTTCCAAACGATGAAAATGCCAAGACCATTATCGGCAACTGCCAGTTGAAGCTGAAAGCCATGATTTAACAGATCCGGGCGATCCAATCTTGATTTTATTATCTTGATCAATTGGATGGATGGTGGAGAATCTTCCTCTGTCTGGAAGTGGTATGACTGAAGGAAAGGGTTTTTTAATTTTTTTCGAATTCCATCACTCGTGCATCTCGTGTGACTATGCAAAAGAGGATCAAAATCGTTTCTGTCAACCTCCCCCTTAAAATCGAAAATAGGTGGTTTACTACTTTGTCCGGTTGGGCGAACTAACCCGATCAACCAGGTAGACGATTGATTCGAATGGGATGCCCGTATGAAGGCTTAGCCCGATCTCACACGTTCTGCTGTTGGAATAACCCCTGCACACCGAATGCGGAAATTGATCCTTCAGGGTACGCAAACCGTGTTTGTTCAGTTCTGGAAACGAAAACCCCCTGTCACCTGCGAAGCCGCAACAATTGGTATCCGCTACCACCACGTCCCTGGCACACAACCTTGCCAGCTCAGTCAGTTTTTGTTCCAGCCCCATCTTTTTCAGGCTGCAGACCGGGAAAATGGCGATGGATTCATTCAATGGCTGTATGGTTAGCCGATGCATCAGATGTTCCAGTATAAACTCGACGGGCTCATACAAATTCAAGTTTTGTCCCATATTTTCACGCATCGTAAACAGGCAGGGACTCATGTCGCACAGAATGGGGTATTTCCCGTTTTCACTGGCTTCCAGCAGGGAGGCTTCCAGTTCCCTGGATTTTTTTTCTCCGGCTTCGGTGTAGCCCTTGCTGGAAAAGGCCATTCCACAACATAAATTGTTCAGGTTTTCGGGATAGGTTACCTCGAAACCACCCTTTTCGAGCAATTTTAGCATCACGTCGGTCAGCTGTCCCTCTTTTCCGTGCCCGGAAGGTCCCATGCTTCTGTTGATGCACGAAGGAAAGTAAACGACCCTTGGCGCAACGGAAGGCTGTGAGAAGGTAGGAAGCGGTTTGATTTTTTTCGCTCCTTTCGGCATCCAGGGATTCCATTGCGGTATTTTTTTGAAGGAGATCCATCTCACCGATCGGGTCAGCCTCTTCATGATACCGGTTCCAAGGAGACGATGAAAAAAGGCCACAAAGGAGAGTCCTGCGCGCATCAGAGCTGTCACCTGTGTCATCCGGTTTGCCATCCGGACTCCATTTTTCTGCCCGGTTCCAATCTCTTGCGTGCGGATGGCCTTGATCAGTTTGCCGGTATCGATGCCCACCGGACAGGCGGTGGCACATAGTCCATCGGTGGCACAAGTTTCGTTGCCTTCATACCGAAAGCTTTTAAGCAGCTGTGCGAGTAGGTGCGGCTCCTTGCCGGTACTCCTGAGTCTGGCGATTTCCCGGTAGGTGACGATCCTTTGCCTGGGGGTAAGCGTGAGCTCTGCTGCCACACAATTGGGTTCGCAGAATCCGCATTCTATACATTTGTCTATCTTCTCGTGCGCAGAAGGCAAGGGTTTCAGGTTCTTCAGGTGTGCCTGGGGATCTGCGTTGAGGATGACGCCCGGGTTGAGCAGATGCTCGGGGTCGAAAATCGTTTTGATTCGCTGCATCAGCTGGTAGGCTTCCGCACCCCATTCCAGTTCGACAAAAGGTGCCATGTTCCTTCCGGTACCGTGTTCCGCCTTGAGGGAGCCGTCGTATTTTTTTACCACCAGTTCCGTTACCTCTTCCATCAGGTTTTTGTACCGTTCGATCTCTTTCTCGTCGGAGAAATCCTGCGTAAAGACAAAGTGAAGGTTTCCTGCCAGCGCGTGACCGAAGAGGACGGCCTCGCGGTATTCCCATTTTTCGAAAAGCCGCTGAAGATCTTTTGTTGCCTCGGCCAGTCTCTCGAGGGGAAATGCTACATCCTCAATGATGACGGTCGTTCCCAATTTTCGCATGGCACCGACAGAGGGAAACATTCCCTTCCTGATCTTCCAGAGATGGGCGCATTCGTTGGGATCGGCAGTGAAACGAGGGGATTCAACGGTCTGAATCGAACCGACCGTCTCAAGGATCATTTTGATCTGTTCTTCCAGCACTTTTTGGTCATTGGAGCGGGTTTCCACCAGTAGGGCACAGACTTTCTTTTCGAGTGCTTTCAGGTCTACGGGAAGATGCTGCTCATTTTCCACCGATTTCAGTCCGGCCCTGTCGATCAGCTCAACGGCTGCTACGGGAGCATTCTGCAGCAACATAACGGCTTTACAGGCCTCCTGAATGGAGGGGAAGAGCAGGAAGGAAGAGGCTTTAAACTGATGTTCCTCCACAGTCCGGTACCTGATTTCGGCAATAAAGCCGAGCGTACCTTCCGAGCCTATCATCAGGTGCTGCAGAATATCGATGGGATCTGAAAAATCGACGAAGGCATTCAGACTGTATCCCGTCGTATTTTTCATTTTGAACTTGTGGCGGATTCTTTTGGAAAGCGCCTCGTTTTCGGTGACGTAATCCTTCAAAAGGCTGATCTGATTCAACAAACTCAAATGAGACACCCGGAAGTCTGCACAGCTAATGGGATCACCGGTATCCAGCAGGGTTCCGTCGTAAAGCACCACCCTCATACTGATCAGCGTCTGATAGGAATTGTCGGCTGTGCCGCAACACATTCCGCTGGCGTTGTTGGCGGCAATTCCGCCGATCATGGCTGCCTGAATCGAGGCTGGATCGGGACCGATCTTTCTGCCGTATCTTTCCAGGAGGGTATTTGCTTCACTGCCCGTCAATCCGGGCTGCAGTCGGATGGATGCTCCGTCGGCTTCGACTACCGCATTCTTCCAATGGTTGCCTGCAACCACCAGTAAGTCGCCGGTGATGGCCTGACCGGAAAGGCTGGTGCCGGCAGCCCGAAAAGTGACGGGTATTTTTAGTTTGGAGGATTCTTCCAGAATCAGGGAAACCTCCGACTCACTCTTGGCTTTGATGACCATTCTTGGGATCAGCCGGTAAAAACTGGCATCGGTACCAAAGGCCAGGGTATGCAATGGATCGTGGTACATACGGTGCCTGTCAATGGTGGGCAGAAGCCGATCATAGAGCTCCCTGTAGTTGCCGGTTAACATAAGTTTAAAGAGAATGGTAAGTCGGTTTAAAAATAGGGATAAATTTGGTTACCGCATCCCTTCCAGTAACAAATCGAGGTAGTTTCTCCTGTTGATGAGCTGAAATCCCCCCTTGTACTCCTCCTGCCACAATTTTGGTGATTTCACTTTCTCCTTGGACAGCTTGATTTCAAACCCCATCAGACCATCTTCCCCCTCTTCTACATAATCGATTTCTGCACCGGTGTAGGTGCGCCAAAAATAGGATCTGACATTCTTACGAAGGTAGTACAGTTGTTTCCGGCGCTCTGCAACCACGAAATTCTCCCACAGATTTCCTGTATCTGTTCTGTAATCCAAGGATTTAAAATTGTCAATCAAATAGTTGCGAATGCCCGTGTCGTAAAAATAAATCTTATCCATCTTGGCAACCTCCTTGCGCAGATTGCGGCTGAACGCCGGAAGCCGGAAAATTACGAAGGCCTTTTCTAGCAGATCTAGGTAGCGTTCAACCGTTTCGCGGTTGATAGACAGGATTTGAGCCAATTCGTTGACGGACACGAGCTGCCCAACCTGAAAGGCGAGCAAACGCAGCAAATCCCTGATTTTGGTCGTATACTTGATATTGGTGAGCTGAAATACATCCTTAAACAGGTAGGATTCGCAAATTTCTCCCAGCAAACCACGTTTCTGACTGTTCGGAGCCAAATAGATTTCGGGATACAATCCGTACAGCAAAATCTCTTCCAGTTGCTGATCCAGTTCGTATTTGTTTCTGTTCTGGATGATTTCACCCAAAGAAAAGGGGAACAGGTGAAAGACCGTTTTTCGACCTGTCAGCGGTTCTGATGTTTTGTTTGCAAGTTCGAAGGAAGAGGATCCGGTGGCAATGACCTTTAATTGGGGCATTTCGTCGGAAAATATTTTCAAAACCAGGCCGATCTCCTGAATTCTCTGTGCTTCGTCAATAATCAGCAACTGGTAACCTTCGGTCAAATCGGAGAGGGTCTGCCTGTCGCGCTTCATGAGCAGCCTCTCATTTTCACTCAAATCGGCTGACAGGTATTTTGATTTTAAACCCGAGATTTTACCCAGGTGTTTTACCAGGGTGGTTTTCCCAACCTGACGAGGGCCATAGATCAACATAACTTTTCCACTCGATGCCAAATGCTCGAGGCAAACGGTTTCTATTTGGCGCTGTACGTTCATCTCTTAATTTTTCACAAATGTAAGCATTAATTCTAATACCAGCAAAATTCGCGTGAAATAATACGGTTAACCAGCAAAATTTGCGTTAAAAATGACGGTCTACCAACATAAATCACGTTTAAAGTACTGATACTTTCCTTAACAGATAGTTTAAATGCTCCGGCAGATGGATAAAATTCCTTGTTTTAGCGCCCATTTTCGAATTGTTAGAGTGAAAAAATAGGTAAAAAAGTAAATAATGTCATCTTTATATTCCCTCGAAGATTGATTATATTTACAACCGTATCAACTTACTGCAAAAAAAAAAGGAGTCCCAATAAAACTTCATGAAGAATTCAATCTTATTTATTTACTGTATTTGCTGGACAGTGACTGCCCTGGCACAGGATCGGGTTACCGGAAAATCATTTGCAACTCGTTCTGAGGTCATTGCGCAGCACGGCATGGCTTGCACGAGCCAACCCCTCGCGACCCAGACCGCACTCGACATTCTCAAAGCCGGCGGCAATGCGATCGACGCTGCCATAGCCGCCAATGCCGTTCTTGGACTGGTAGAGCCTGTGAGCAATGGGATTGGAGGCGACCTCTTCGCCATCGTCTGGGATGCAAAGACCAAAAAATTGTACGGGTTGAATGCCAGTGGCCGTTCGCCCTACGCTCTGACCAATGAATATTTCAGGATGAACCACATTACCCGGATTCCTTCCTTCGGTCCCTTGTCTGTTTCCGTTCCCGGATGTGTCGACGGATGGGCGGAACTGCACAAAAAATTCGGAAAGCTTCCCTTTGCCGACTTGTTGAAACCTGCCATCAATTATGCCAGGGATGGTTTCCCGGTTACGGAAGTCATTGCTTATTATTGGAATTCGAATTCGAAAAATTTGCAGAAATACCCTGGATTCAAGGAGATCTACATGCCAAACGGAAAGGCACCCGCCAAAGGGGAGGTCTTTCGTAATCCCTACCTGGCCGCCACCCTCGAAAAAATCGCAGTAGGCGGTCGGGATGCTTTTTACAAAGGAGAGGTGGCGCAGAAAATTGCCGATTACATGAAGGAACAGGGAGGATTTTTGGGGATGAAAGATCTCGCAGACCATCATTCCGAGTGGGTGGAGCCCATCTCAACCAACTACCGTGGATACGATGTCTGGGAGTTGCCTCCCAATGGTCAGGGCACAGCTGTGCTACAGATGCTCAATATGCTGGAAACTTTCGATATCGCTAAAATGGGCTTCGGCAGTGCCGAATACATCCACACCTTTGTGGAGACCAAGAAGCTGGCCTTTGAAGATCGGGCAAAATACTATGCCGATCCCGATTTCTGCAAGATTCCGATCGAAAAATTGATTTCGAAGGAATATGCGAAGGAGCGGTTGAAGCTTTTCGACGCTTCGAGGGCCGCCAAAAGTTATCCTGCCGGGAATCTCGAACAGGGAAATACCATCTATATGACCACTGCCGACAAGGATGGGAACATGGTCTCGCTGATTCAAAGCAACTACAGGGGCATGGGCTCCGGAATGACTCCGGGCAAGCTGGGTTTCGTGCTGCAGGACCGCGGGGAGATGTTCATCATTGATTCTACCCACGTCAACCGATATGAACCGCACAAGCGGCCATTTCATACCATCATTCCGGCGTTTATCACCAAGGATGGCAAGCCTTTCATCAGTTTTGGACTGATGGGCGGCTCGATGCAACCGCAGGGCCACGTTCAGATGGTGGTAAATCTCATCGACTTCGGCATGAACATGCAGGAGGCCGGTGATGCCCCGCGCATCTGCCACGAGGGTTCGAGCGAACCTACCGGGGAGAAGATGACAGATGGGGGAGTGGTTTACCTTGAAAGTGGCATCCCTTACGAAACCATCCGTCAGCTGCTGGGCAAAGGTCATCAGATCCAGTTTATCAACGGAATCTATGGCGGTTACCAGGCCATCAAGTGGGATGAAAAAAACAAGGTCTATTTTGGTGCCTCGGAATCCCGCAAGGATGGCCAGGCGGCAGGGTATTGAAGGAAAGACTGGGGGACTGTAGGACCAGGGGACTGTCAGACTTTAGGACTAGGGAGACTAAGAGACTAAGAGACTGGGAGACTAAGAGACTTGAAGAATGGAGGGCGGAATGTCTTGTCCTGAAATAGGTTTACAGAAAAAGTAAACAAAAATCAGGATTATGAACCTAAAAGTAAAACGATTTACGGACGAATTCAAATTAATGGTCGTCCAAGAGTATCTGAGCACGGATCTTAGCCAAGATGACTTAAAAAGGAAGTATCA
>CAINVV010000138.1 GCA_903854235.1 uncultured Bacteroidia bacterium
CTTTAATAAAGTGAAAAGTGAATAGTGAAAAGTGAATAGTGATAAATGAAAAATGGGAGTTGTTCGACTCCCATTTTTCGTATGCATTATTTCCAACCAGTTCTGAATCATTGGCTTGTATTAAACTCAACTCTGATTACTACAGGTGTTTAAATTTTTCACTTTTCATTTTTCATTTTTCACTTAAAACAAATTGTTGATCAGTGCCCTTTCTTCATTGATGGGGAATTGGGTGTCCGGGGCAAAATGCGGTCTTCTCTTGATCCATTGGCCCCTGGTGAAATCCGGAAAATCAACGGATGCACCTCCTCGGGCGACAGACATTTCCGACAGGGCAGATACGGCACTCCAGGCAGCTGCATCATAGGCATCCAATGGAACCTCCTTCTTGTTTCGAACCACATCGAAAAAGTTGCTCAGCATGATGAAGTCCATGCCTCCATGACCGGCACCTTCGGCCTGGGCCCCTTTTTCCCTCCAGTACTGGTGGTCGTATTTTTTCAGCCAGGGCTCGGAAGGATCCCATACATGTGGTTTGCTTTGCCCTTCCACATAAATCTCCTGTGCAGGATCGTTCCAGTCACCGCCTCCTTCACCCCGCCAAATTCCATTGGTTCCCTGTACCCTGAATCCAAGCGAGTAGGGGCGGGGCAGGTTGGTGTCGTGCGTGACCAGAATGGTCTCGCCGTTGGCGCATTTGATCATAGAGGTAACAATGTCACCAAGGTTAAATTGAATATTTCTGTAAACGCTATCCTTGGCAGCGTGATCATTTACATAATCGTGAAGCCCCCTGGATTTGGTCGCCATCGCCGACAGGGTCAGGAACCTGTTCCCACGGTTGATATCGAGGTAGGTTCCGACGGGGCCGAGTCCGTGTGTTGGATAAAGGTCTCCATTGCGGCGGACAGAATGCAACCCCCGCCATTGAGCCTCAGAATGGGCTTCCTTGCCAATTTTAAGATCATTTTTAAGCAAATCGAACTTGACCGACCGCAAATCGTGTTCGTATCCGCACCTGCAATGCACCACTTCCCCAAAGATGTTGGTGCGAACCATGTTGAGAATCGCCATGACATCCCTGCGATAGCACACATTTTCCATAATCATCAGTTGTTTGCCAGTCTCTTCGTGTACGTTGACAAGATCCCAGCACTCTTCCAGACTATTGGCCGCCGAGACTTCCACACCGGTATAGGGTACGCCTGCCTTCATGGAGGCAATGGCCATAGGCACATGCCATTCCCAGGGTGTGGCGATGATGACGGCATCCAGCTCTTCGTTTTTAAGCATTTGTTCGAAGGAATGGTCGCTCCCTGTATAAATTTTGGGTTCCTTCATGCCGCCTTTGGAAATAATCTGTTTGGCTCTTTCGATGGATTCGGGGCTGATGTCACATATCGAAACAATTTCAATCCCGCCAACGGTAATGGAATCGTGAACGTGGCTTTGTCCACGCCCGCCGACACCAATGTATCCAACCCTTACTATGCTCTCATCCCTGGGGGCAGATTTCTTTCCTTTTGCCTTGTCGGCGGCAAAAAGATCATTGCCAACCAGGGTCATACCGGTTATGCCGACACTCGCCATACTGCCTTTTCTGATAAACTCTCTTCGATTGGTGCTCATAAGGTTATTTGTTAATTTGTATCTGAAATTAATTTGAAAATCACCATTTGGACAAATTTGATCATTTGAATCCATAAAAAGAATAAATTTGGTCACTTTTAATTAATATTTTAAAACATGATTCAAAAAAGGTTTTTGTGTATTCAAAAGCCGGCACTTACTTTCAGAAAATGGGGGAGGAAAGGATTTTCTATCTTTTCCAGCATGCACAGGGTCATCAGGATTGCTACGTTGAGTATCGCCTATCTGACTTTTGCTGTTCCTGCAAATGCTGATCGTTCTTTGCTGGTGGCTGCCGGAGACACACTGCAACCCATCCGGGAAGTGGCTGTTGACGAGGTGGTCGTGAGTGCACAACGCGCACCTGTCGCATTTTCCCAGACAGCGCGCATCGTACAGATTATCGGGAAGGAGGAACTCGCGAAGGCGCCCGTTCACGATTTGCAGGATTTATTGAAATTTGCATCCGATGTGGATGTCAGGCAACGCGGAAACAATGGCGTACAAGCCGATGTAAGCATCCGCGGAAGTTCATTCGATCAGGTACTCATTCTTCTCAACGGGATCCCGCTCAACGATCCCCAAACAGGTCACCACAACCTGAACCTTCCAGTTGGTTTCGATGCCATTGACCGCATCGAGATACTCGAAGGTCCCTCTGCCCGTATTTATGGTCCCAATGCCTTCAGTGGCGCTATTAACATCATCACCACTCAAACAGCATCGCCTTCCTTGACTGGCAGATTTAGTACCGGTCAATATGGATTTCTTGAAACAGCTGCAGCGTCCACTTTTCGGACAGGAAAACTGACCAATAGTATTTCGGCCGATTATAAAAGTGCCGATGGTGCCCTTGCAAACACCGATTTTAAAATTGGAAATCTCTTCTACAGTGGTACCTGGTCTTTGCCTACCGGGAAAGTTGAACTCCAAAGTGGTTATTCCGACAGGGGATTTGGTGCCAATGAATTCTATACACCCGCTTATCCCAACCAATACGAGCGGATCAAAACCACTTTTGCTTCCCTGAAAGCCTCGATGCAGGGCCCCTTGCACCTGAGCCCCTCCTTTTACTGGAGGAGAAACCAGGACCGTTTCGAACTCTTCAGGGATATGGTAGCTGCTCCTACCTGGTATACCGCACACAACTATCATTTGACGGATACTTATGGATCCAATCTGAGTGGTTGGACTGATACCGGATTTGGCAAACTGGCTTTCGGTACAGATTTCCGGAACGAGAATATCTGGAGCACGGTCTTGGGAAAGGATCTGCCTATCCCGACCAGCGTGCCCGGCGAGAATGGGATCTTGTTCAACCATACCGACAGCCGAACCAATATCAGTCTTTTTGGGGAATATTCGCATCACATCGGACCGGTGGATCTCTCGGCAGGTGCATTGGCCAATAGAAATTCATCTCTTGGACGGAAATGGCAGCTTTATCCAGGCTTCGACCTTGGATGGAAAATAATTCCTGCATTGAAGCTTTATCTGTCAGTGAATAAGTCACTTCGTTTGCCAACTTTTACGGATCTCTATTATAAAAGTGCGACCAATGTCGGAAATCCAGACCTTCGGCCCGAAGAGGCACTTTCTGCAGAATCGGGAATAAAGTACAATACCACTTGGCTTACAACGAACCTATCCCTCTTTAAAAGGTGGGGATCCAACATGATCGACTGGGTCAGGCAACCTGGAGATAATTTGTGGTATGCCAAAAACCTGACCAATTTAAATACGGCTGGAATTGAATTCTCGGCGAAAATAAATCCCGGCAGGTTATTCGACAAAAAGATGTTTATCCGCTCATTGGATCTTTCCTATGGTTATCTCACCCAGGACAAGCAGACGGGAACCTATTTGTCGAAATATCTGCTGGACTACCTAAAGCACAAAGTGGATATCAGACTTAATCATGCGCTTTTTAAAAATTTAACTGCCAGTTGGTTGGTATCTTACCAGGACAGAAATGGCACCTACACTCAATGGGAGGGTAGTAAGTATGGCAACGAGGTGAGCTATGCTCCTGTCTGGTTGGTAGATTCGCGTATCAGCTGGAGCAGGAACAAGTATGAATTTTACCTGGAGGCCAACAACCTGCTGAACAAAACCTATTTCGATTATGGCAATGTTGAAGAACCTGGTTTTTGGGGGAAAGCCGGAATCGTGATAAAAATGGGCTTGTAGGGTTACTTTTAACAATCTTTAAGTTCCGTTTGATCGGCTTAACTAATTATTGCACCATCTTTGTTAGGTAAGCGAGAAACATTTTTCATAGTTTTGGTGATTTTAAGAACCGTCTTGATCCCCCCATCAAGACGGTTCTTTCATTTTCCAGGAATTAGATCATCAATGTGAATAAAACCTCTCAAACTGGAAATGCTCCTTGTTCAATCTGTTTATTCAGAAAATAGGCATAATGCTTTAATGCCAGTGAAATTTTCTGTTCCAAATTTTGATTTGTATCTGCAAAAAGATGGGTGGTTATCCTGATTTTTTCCTTTAAAGACTCTCTTTTCCATGTTCCTATAACCCGACCGTTCTGTACCAGAACCGGACGGAAAAGCCCATTGGTTGACACTGCCTTGCTGTTGATTTCCTTGCCAAGTGAGGCATTCCGGTCGGTATAACTGATAATGAATTCATCGTAAGCCGGAAGAAGATGAACCAATTCAGAATCAATTTTTGGAATAGAAACTCCTCTAAACCAATATGTTTTATCGTCCAAGGCAATAAATTCCAATTCCTTCCTGACCATTTCAAGACCAATCCTTGATTTAGAAACCGATAGCCCTGACCACCAGGTAAAATCAGCTAAAGTTGCCGGACCATGGCTCGTGAAATATCTTTTGGCCAATTCTGCCAGTGCCTCCTCCTGCTCGAATTTTTTTTTCAGTGGTACTCTTTCGGATAGAATGGCATAGGACAATTGATTGTCGAAAAATTTTCCACTGCAGATAATGGCTTCTGATTCGGCATGCATCAACAAATGAGAGGCCCTGTTGTTGTCGACGGCGATTCCTGCATCCTTTAATTTGATAATCAGTTCTTGTCGGGACAAATGGTTGCCATCCCTCAGGGAGCTTTCAAAAATGGCATTTGACTTGTTAAAAACGGAAGTTGTAAGTTCAAGCTCCCTGTCTCTTGCTCTCATAGCAGACTGTATGTGAGTCGCAGAAAGCGCAAGCATCCAGGTGACATCTTCCGCCGTAACCAAATGCCAGGTGGGCCTCAGAAGATGCATACGGATAATTTCGCCTGCATGCATGGCAGATTCGATCGATTTTTCGGTGGCATTCTTCACACGTAAACCAACTGCCATTTTTGACATTTGGAAATCCTGTGCCTGTATTGCACCCATCCAATTAACCAATTCTTTTGCAGTAGTAAATTTTGAGTCTGCAAGTTGTTGGTGGATGAAACGATGGTTTGCAATTTCGATCAAATTCATGGTAGGAGCACTGCGCTTTGTCCTGAAAAGCGATCCAGAGGAAAATAATTCAAGACCGTACAAAAATGAAAGTTACAACGTACTGTCTATCAGCTTCACAAGTTCTTTAAAATGACTCTCTTCGAATCCTTCGGACATAAAAATGATGGATCCATCGGCATCAATCAGGAAGCTTCTTGGAATCAATTGGGTGGCAAATTTACCGTAAACCCCTCTCTTTGGATCCGGAAAAAACGAAAATGTAAATTTATTGTCCTGTTTGAATTTGTCGACCTCTTGCCAGGAATGTTCCCGACCAAAGGTTAGCATGACGAATTTGGGATTTCCCTGGTGCTTATTCCAGATTTCAGCCTGAATTTTTGGCAGTTCCAGTTTGCATGGGCCGCACCAGGTAGCGAAGAAATTGATCAGTACCAGTTTACCCTTCAGATCACTGATCCTGGCAATTTGTCCCTTGGCAGCCTCATAGGAAAAAGTAGGCACTTTCATTCCGATGGAAACAAGTGTACTTTCTGCTTTGGGCGTTGTTTGTGAAAAAGCGGTTAGACCCAAAAGCAAAAAGGCTACCACGCAAAGCTTTATTTTGGTTTGCATAATTCTGAAATAAGAAGGATAAAGAAGATGAATCATTACATTTTAGAGGCAAGGAAATCAGCGATGTTTCGAAAGATTCGATCATTCACATCCTCCATTTCGGCTTTCACAAATTTATCGCCGGTAATGTGTTCAAAAAGTTCAATGTATCGTTCCGAAATCTGTGATACAAAATCATCGCTCATAAACGGCACTGTTTGACCCTCTTTACCCTGGAAATTATTTTCAATTAGCCACTGCCTGACAAACTCTTTTGATAGTTGTTTCTGGTTTTCCCCTTTGGCAAGTCGCGCTTCGTATCCGTCTCCATAAAAATACCGGGACGAATCAGGAGTATGGATTTCATCGATCAGGTAAATAATACCCTCCTTCTTGCCGAATTCATATTTTGTATCCACAAGGATCAATCCTTTTTGGGCGGCTATTTCGGTACCCCGCTGGAAGATGGCCCTAGTATATTGTTCCAGTTGGGTATATTCTTCTGCTGAAACTAGTCCCTGGGCAATGATCTCCTCGCGGGAGATGTCTTCATCGTGGCCTTCCATGGCCTTGGTGGTTGGAGTCAGGATGGGTTCGGGAAATTTTTGATTTTCCTTCATCCCTTCAGGCATTGGAACGCCGCACAAGGTACGTTTCCCTGAACTGTATTCCCGCCAGGCGTGACCAGTAAGGTATCCCCTGATAACCATCTCCACTTTATAAGGCTCGCACAAATGTCCGACCGTGACCATCGGATCCGGTGTCGCTATTTTCCAGTTTGGCAGAATATCCGCCGTGGCATCCAAAAATTTAGTGGCAATTTGGTTCAATACCTGTCCCTTGAAGGGTATGCCCTTGGGCAAGACTACATCAAAGGCTGAAATGCGGTCAGATACAATCATAATCAGGTATTCATCCTGGATGTTGTAGACGTCGCGCACTTTTCCCTTGTAAACGCTTTTTAGACCGGGAAATGTAAAATCAGTGGAAACAATTGCTTTGCTCATATTCGATGAAATTAATATATTAATATTTTATAATTAATCAACTGTAAACCAAACAGATGAATTAATATGCTATTTGTAGTTAATTGACTGTTCCAAATTTGTCGTTCTCAATTTCGTTGTTCCTCTCTTTTCTCTTCATATCTGTCATAGGCTATGACGATGTCTTTGACCAGTTTGTGCCGGATGATGTCGGTATGGTCAAAATAGACGGTCGAGATGCCTTCAATTCCTTTCAAAATTTTCAATGCAAATATTAATCCCGATTGTTGCCTGACTGGAAGGTCGATTTGCGTGATGTCGCCGGTGATGACATATTTGGTATTCAGACCCATCCTGGTAAGGAACATTTTCAATTGCGGTACCGTGGTATTCTGGGCTTCGTCCAGAATGACAAATGCGTTGCTCAGTGTTCTGCCACGCATAAACGCCAACGGAGCAATCTGGATGATGCCGTCCTTCAGATACTCTTCCAGTTTCTTGGCAGGGATCATATCCAGCAGGGCATCGTAAAGTGGCTGAAGGTACGGATCAATTTTTTCCTTGAGATCACCAGGCAAAAAGCCGAGGTTCTCACCGGCCTCTACGGCAGGTCTGCTCAGGATTATTTTTTTTATCTCTCTGGATTTTAGCAATTTAACGGCCAGGGCGATGGCGGTATAGGTTTTCCCGGTACCAGCGGGTCCGATCGCAAACATCAAATCGACCTCCGAGCAGCTCTCTACGAGCTTTTTCTGATTCAGCGTTCTGGCGCGGATGGGTTTGCCTGCATTGCCGAAAAGGAGCACATCGCTGTTGTTGAGCATGCTCTGATCTGCAGTATCCGGATCGTTGCTCATGATCTGGTGGATCGTCTCATCCGAAAGTGTGTTGAAGCGGTAAAAATGTTCCAGCATTAACTGAAATTTTTGGGAGAACTGCGTAACTGCCGCCTCATCGCCTTTTACCTTTAGGGTATTGCCTCGGGCCACGAGTAATAAACTGGGACTATATTTTTTAATAAGATCCAGCTTGGAATTCCTGACTCCGTAAAAATCAGCAGGTTCTATGCCGTCGAGGTGAAAAGCGTTTTCAATCATAGGGTTCAAATGAAAGCCTTGAATTTTCTGCAAATTAAATATTTTTTTGATACCGTTTCCTTGCCGGATGGATGGAATAGTAAATTCTCAAAAGTGTATCTTAGCAAAATCAATCTTACGACTATGAAGAAGGAAGAAAAAATGGAGGCGTTTGGGAAGTTGCTCGACATCATGGACGAACTTCGGGAAAAATGCCCCTGGGACCGTGAGCAAACCAATGAAACCCTTAGAAAACTTACCATTGAGGAGGTATACGAATTGGGTGATGCAGTACTGGAAAACAATGCACAGGAGATCAAAAAGGAGTTGGGAGACCTCTTGTTGCATCTGGTTTTTTATGCCAAAATAGGGGAAGAGCAGGGCCAGTTTGACATGGGAGATGTTATTAATCATTTGATTGAAAAGCTAATATATCGTCATCCACACGTTTTTGGCACAACTGAGGCCAACGATTCGGATCAGGTGATCAGAAACTGGGAAAACCTGAAACTGAAGGAGAAGGGGAGGGGTAAGCGTGTGTTGGAAGGAGTTCCCCTGGCGTTGCCTGCCCTTGTCAAGGCGAACCGGATCCAGGAAAAGGTACGCGGTGTAGGTTTTGATTGGGAATTCAAGGAACAGGTTTGGGACAAAGTGAAGGAAGAACTTGGAGAACTTGAAGTTGAAATGAAGGCAGGAAACAAAAAGGAGATGGAAAATGTATTGGGTGATTTGATCTTCTCCATTGTCAATGTAGCGAGATTATACACC
>CAINVV010000139.1 GCA_903854235.1 uncultured Bacteroidia bacterium
AGTGTTCCGGAGTTGAACTCTTCTTCCAAAATTTTCTTCTCTTTCTCCAACAGACTGATGGCTTTTTCCAATTCTTCAAACTCCTTTTTCTCCTTGAAGCTCATTTTTTTCTTCTCAGGAGCCTGTTTTTCCCTGACGGGTTTGTCTGCTTTGACAAACATCAAATCTGCTTTTGCACGATCTTCTGCCCAGTCGCGGTAATCGGAGTAGTTGCCAGGAAAATCCTTGATGATTCCGTTTCCATCGAAAACGAAGAGGTGATCGACAATCTTGTCCATGAAGAAACGGTCGTGTGAGACCACGATCGTGCAACCTGTAAAGGATTTGAGGTAATCCTCCAAAACATTCAGTGTCATGATGTCCAGATCGTTGGTTGGCTCATCCAGAATCAGAAAATTGGGATTTCGCATCAGAATGGTGCATAAATAGAGTCTCCTCTTTTCTCCGCCGCTTAGTTTGGCCACAAAGGAATATTGTGTCTCAGGAGGAAAGAGAAAGTAGGTAAGAAACTGGGAGGCACTTAGTTTTGAACCATCTCCCATCTCCACCACTTCTGCAATTTCCTTGATAATGTCAATCACTCTGGCATCCGCAGCAAATTGGATTCCATCCTGCCTGAAATAGCCGAAACTTACGGTCTCCCCGATATCCATTTTCCCGCTGTCGGCCTGGTGAACTCCAGTGAGCAGGTTGAGAAAGGTGCTTTTCCCGGAGCCATTTTTCCCCACAATGCCGATTTTTTCGAACCGGGCAAACTTGTAGCTGAAATCCTTCAGGATGGTGACATCCCCAAAGGCCTTGGAAATATGGTCGAGGTTAATGATTTTCCCTCCGAGTCTCTGGGAATTGATGGCCAGTTCGAGTTTGTTATCTTCGATCCGTTTTGATGCCTTCTCCTTCAGAATGTAGGCATTTTCAGTCCGGTATTTCGATTTGTGTGACCTTGCCTGTGGCATTCTTCTCAACCAGTCGAGTTCGGTCCGGAAGAGATTTCTGGCCCGTTCGATTTCGCTGTTCATGTTTTGCACCCGCTCGTTGCGCTTTTCGACATAATAGGAGTAGTTTCCCTTGTAGCGAAAAAGGGAACGGTCGTCCAATTCAACGATTTCGTTGCATACCCTGTCGAGAAAATAGCGGTCGTGGGTCACCATCAACAGGGTGCATTTGGCCTTTTCGAGGGTTCGCTCGAGCCATTCGATCATCTCGAGGTCGAGGTGGTTGGTGGGCTCATCCAGGATCAGAAAATCGGGTTCATCGATCAATACGTGAGCCAGCGCTACCCGTTTTTTTTGTCCGCCGGAAAGTTCGCGAATAGGTTGTTGCAGGTCGTGAATGTTCAGTTCTGTTAGAATCTGTTTGATTTTTAGTTCAAAATCCCAGCAATTTAACTGATTGAGCTTGTCCATGGCCCTTTCAATCGCTTTGGGATCGTGGCTTTCCAGGGCACTCTCGTATTCACGTACGGCTTTGATGGTCTCGCCGGAGGAGCTGAAGGCGGCTTCCAGGATGGTCTCGTCTGGATTCAGTTCAGGAAGCTGACGCAGGTATCCGATGCGGATATCAGGACTGAAGAGGACCCTTCCCTTCTCAGCGGCCTCATTCCCAAAGAGAATGTTCATCAGGGTGGTCTTTCCAGCGCCGTTTTTGGCAATCAGAGCCACTTTTTCACCCTGGTTGATGGTAAGGGATATGCCTTCAAAAAGAGGAAAATCTCCCCAGCTTTTTGAAAGGTTGTCGATTTGAAGGTATGGAATCATAGAAATTTCTTATCGGAAGCAAAGGTAGCCTCTTTTGCCGGAAGAATTCACCAAAAAGGGAGCGGATTAATTGATTCGCAGAATGCATTGGATGATGCATAAAATGAATGGTATAGGAGATGGTCTGGTTTTACTCCTTATTTTTTTAAATGATGAAAGAGGGTAAAGGTAGCCACCAGCAGATATGGTATGGTTGAAAGTGCGATTTTTAAATTGAATCCCATGCATCCGATCACGAACATCAGCAAGATTAAGATGCCTATGCCCGCAACGGCAGTAAACGTCAAAATTTTGCCCGGTTTTTTCTGAAAGAGGGTAATGGCCAGCAACAATTGGCCGATGAACGGAAATAGAATGAACGGATGGAGGATACTTCCGGGTTGATTGAACAGCTTGGCAAATATTTCGCCTTCTGCCTGAAACAAAAACATCTGATGTCCCTTGCCCCATTCCAGATAACCCAACAAGGAAGTGATAATCAGCAGAAAGTTGAAAATTTTGCTTTTCATCGAAAATGTCAGAACGCTATTTTGTGCCATGATTGCAGAAAGATACGTTGATATTGAAAGGTATGTTTGGTTCAAATTTAGGTAAAGCAAAGCGCAAAGTCAAAGTTTATCCTCCCTGATACGCGCTAAAGGGACACATTCGTCGTAATTTGTCTATTTTAGCTTTTTTAAAGGAAGTGAATATGCAACCCAAGGCTATCTGCGATAAAGTGATTGAATGGTTTCAGGAAAACATGCCGGTGGCCGAAACGGAGCTGCACTATCGGGATCCCTTTCAACTGCTGGTAGCCGTCATTCTATCTGCCCAATGCACCGATAAGCGGGTCAATATGATCACGCCAGTACTTTTCAAACGATTTCCCACTCCTGAGAAAATGGCTGAGGTAGAACCCGAAGAGGTTTTCGAAGAGATCAAATCCTGTTCTTATCCGAACAACAAGGCCAAAAACCTGGTGGGGATGGCCAGGATGTTGTTGTCCGACTTTCACGGCAGTGTACCAGATGAAATGGAAGAGCTGATCAAACTCCCCGGAGTAGGCAGAAAAACTGCCAATGTGATCCTATCCGTGGTTTTCAACAAGCCGGCCATGGCGGTCGATACACACGTGTTCAGGGTCTCGGCCAGACTTGGATTGACGGTAGGTTCAAAGACTCCGGAAGAGACGGAACGGCAGCTGGTCAGACTGTTTCCAGCCGAACTGTTGCCGGTTGCGCACCACTGGCTAATCCTGCATGGCCGTTATGTCTGCCAGGCACGCAAACCCTTGTGCGGAGAATGCGGATTAAAAAACTGGTGCCTTTTTGGAAATCAAGTAAGGGTAATTGACTAAAGTGAGCTAAAGTGACTAAAGTACTTTTGCTTCAACCTGTGACCTTATCTTGGATGTAACTTTATTAACTGTAGTCACCTTAGCTCACTTTAGTCACTTCTCTATAAAGCGTCTAAATTATCCCCGAAATATTTTTATTTCACACAAACTTTGTACTTTTGCAAGGATGATCTTGAAATTAATTTTCTGTAAAACCAATAAATTAAGTTATGGCTTATAAAATTTCTGATGCATGCATCGCGTGTGGTACCTGTATCGATGAGTGTCCTGTTGAAGCGATCAGTGAAGGTGAAATCTACAAAATTGATGCTGAACTTTGCACCGATTGTGGATCATGTGCCGAAGTATGTCCTACCGATGCTATATCGCCTGAATAACAAGACGTAAGACTTTTTAAAACCTGCTTGATTCAAGCAGGTTTTTTTTTGCCCTCCCGGCCGGATTATTCCGCTTGAAACTTTTGATTTTACAAATATTTTTATATCTTTAGTGAGCCAAAGTTTCAATCCTTTCATTTTCAATATATTTCAGCCATGGATTTGCTGTTGCTGAACATCCGGGAATTGGTGCAAACAGGCGAAAACCCATCTGCTTTTTTGTCTGGGCGTGAAATGTCCTATCTGAAAAATACCTCCAATGCCTTCCTGTTAATTCGAGACGAAATGATTGCCGATTATGGGTCCATGGCGGAGTTGAATGACAGTACTACCGATGATTCAGATTTGTTGATGGAGATAGACTGTACGGGGAGATTGGTATTTCCCAGTTTTTGCGATCCCGATTCCCATCTCCTCTATCCTTTCGGAACAGTCAGTGGTTTTTCGAGCCGGGATCGCAGCCGTGGTCATCCAAACACCGGGCATTCCGGTTCTTTCGAACGGTTGAGGGAGATGACCATGGAGGAGTTGTACCACCAAGCTCTGGATCATCTTGCAGAGGTGATCCGGAAGGGAACGGGGGCCATTGAGATTAAAAGCGGTTATGGTTTGGAGCCCGAGGATGAAATTAAACTGCTCCAGGTAATCAGGAAGTTGAAATGTACCACCCCGCTGGTCATTAAATCAACTTTTCTTGGATCGCACATCTACCACGAAAATTTTCGAAAATCTCCTGCCAGGTACCTGAATCATGTTTTGGATATTTTGCCTTCCATTGTTCAGGAGGAGTTGGCCGATAATCTGGACCTTTATTATGACCGGAAGTTTCTGACAAACAGCGAAGTGGAATTTCTCCTGAGAGCCGGTTTGCGGGAAGGGTTGAATGTCAAGATCCATTCCGATGAGCTGGGTTTCAGTAAACTGAATGAGCATAGCGTCAAGGTCGCTCTGGAAATTCTCGATCAGGGCGGTCCGATTTCTGGACATCAGATTGAAAGGATGGTTGAAACCGGAATTTTCCCCGTGATCATGCCGGGAGCCTCTTTCTTTCACAATCTTCCCTTCACTTCTGCCCGGGAGATGATCGATGCCGGCCTCCCCCTTGCCATTGCCACCGATTTCGATCCCGGTTCAATGCCCTCTTGCGACATGAAATTTATGCAGTCTCTGGCCTGTATCAAATATGGCCTGAATCCGGAGGAGGCCATCAATGCATCTACCATCAATTCTGCCTACCTCATGGGCATTGGTGAGGGTTATGGTACTATCTCAAGAGGCAAGGCAGCCAATGTTTTTGTTACCCGAAAAACCCCTTCATACGATTACTTCCCTTATGCCTTCTCCTCCGATTTGATCGAAATGGTGATTCTTGATGGCGAGATCATTTGAGGCATTTGTCGGAAGACTAGGAAGACTAGGATGATTAGGTTGATGGGAGGATAAAAGAGTGAAAAGAGAAAAGTGATTAATGAATAGTGAAAATTGTATGGAGCCTGGTGGAAAGGTTGGAAGAAATCGACTAATTTTAGGGATCGATACTCATCCTTCATAGCGTATTCCATGAATAGAGCCAAACTGGTTTCTCTCGCAGCCATGTGTGTAGCAGGCCTGCCCCTGGCAGCACAAAGTCAGTCCCCATCCCGGCAGCGGCCCAACATCATTTTCATCATGTCTGACGACCACGGCTATCAGGCCATAGGTGCCTACGGCTATGGATTGAACAAAACGCCCAACATCGACAGACTAGCCAGGGAGGGTGCCATCTTTACCCGCGCCTGTGTCACCAACTCCATTTGTGCTCCCAGCCGGGCAGTTATGCTAACAGGAAAGCACAGTTTCGTCAATGGCAAGGTCGACAACATGTTTCCGTTTAATTGGGACCAGGACAATTTTCCAAAACAACTCCAGAAGGCGGGTTACCAGACGGCCATGATTGGTAAAATACACCTCGATGGTCTTCCCCAGGGATTTGATTTTTCGATGGTTCTTCCCGGTCAGGGGGAATACTACAATCCTGATTTTCTGATCAATGGCGTAAAAAAACGAATCGAAGGTTATTGCACCGAGATCACCACCGAATATACTTTGAAATGGCTCAGTGAAATGCGGGATAAAACCAAACCGTTTTGTCTGTTTTTTCACCAAAAGGCACCTCACCGGAATTGGCTGCCTGCCCCCAAATATCTCAATCTGTTCGTCGATACCACCTTTATCCCGCCCGCCAATTTCTACGATGACTACCAGGGTCGTGGAACGGCTGCCAAAACGCAGGAGATGAAGGTCGATGGTCATGCACAATGGGGGCACGACTTTAAGTTGATTGTGGATCCCAATGGCGACAGCACCAATTTTGTTCCTGATCTGAAACGGATGAACGCCAAACAGCGTGCAGATTGGATGAATGCCTACGAAAGCGAAAATCAGGCCTTCCTGAAAGCCAAATTAACGGGGAAAGAGCTGGCTGTATGGAAATACAACCGATACATCAAGGACTACCTCAAATGCATCCAGTCTGTTGACGACGGAGTAGGAGAGGTACTCGATTACCTCGACAAGAATGGTCTGACGGAGAATACCATTGTGATTTATACGTCCGATCAGGGATTTTACCTGGGCGAACACGGATGGTTCGACAAAAGGTTCATGTACGAGGAATCGTTCCGCACACCGCTCCTGATAAGATACCCCAGGGAGATCCAGCCGGGAACCAAAATCACCAAACTAGTGCAAAACCTCGACTTTGCTCCTACCTTTCTGGATTATTGCGGGGTTCCAATTCCAAAAGAAATGCAAGGCGACTCTTTCCGAAAACTTGTGGCAGGGCAAACGGGAGAATGGAGGGATGCAGTCTATTATACCTATTATGAATATCCTTCCGTGCACATGGTGAAACGACATTACGGCATTGCTACGGAAAGGTACAAACTGATGCACTTTTACTATGATATCGATGAGTGGGAGCTATACGATCTCGAAAAGGACCCGCACGAGATGAAGAGCGTTTACAACGATCCAAGATATGCCGGAGTGCAGAAAATGATGCACAAAAGACTAGAAGAGCTTCGCATAAAATATGGTGATTCGGATGCCAACGACCAGCGATTCATCAAACTCTACCTCGAAGGAATGAAAAAAGGAGGAGAGAAACAATAAGACGTCTGGAAATCTGATTAAAGATAATAGACAAAACCGATGGTTGGCGTGACTACTTCAGTGGGAACGTAAGTGTGCCCGCTGTTCAAAATGCTGTTTGTAACGGTGGTTCCAATCTTGGTTGATTTGACCTCCTCGTATTTGGTAGTGGATCCCGACCGTTGATAGTTGAGCGCAACCTTGAGCTGGACTTTGTCCGTCACCTTAAAGCGCAAAGCTGTACCAGCCAGCAAATCCAGAGATACATTGGTCGAGTTGGTGTTGAACTGCAGGTATTCCCAGGTTCCGGAAGAGTTTTTGTAAAGAAGTTTCTGATTGGGCAGGTAGGAAACGTGCATTCCTGTCATGAGCTGAAAATCCAGCGAAACATTATCAAAATTCAGGGAATAGACCGGCCCAAAAACCAGACTGTTAGACATCCAGGAATTTACGGACAAGGTCAGGTTGTCTCGTTCAGCTTCCGTAAAGGGAACCAGTTTCTTCATGCGGTCCTCCATCATCGTTCCGATGCCGTTACGGTCTATTGGATTGTTGTTGAGCACCACCATCCCCTTGATGCCCCAATGATCACTTACCGGATAGGTGGCATCCAGGTTGAGGGCAAAACCCCTGGTGGCAAACCCTGCTCCGTCCAGGGCGGGATTGGTGTTGGCAAAAGTCCCGGCAGGAAAGCAACCTCCCATGGTAATGGAGAAATACCAATTGTCTGGTTGCGCCGAGAGGCTGAAGGATAAAAGCGTTAACACAATTACAGACAACAGGTATCTCATTTTACTTCCGGATTAAGATGAATAACTTAAAACAGCAATGAAAAATAGGGCAGAATGGTTCCCTGTATAATTTTTCCCGTGGCCGGATCGAGCTGCGATCCAAAGAGGCTGTGAGGAATGGAGAAGATGCCCAGGGTAACTACCATGGCTGCTACGATCCAATACCTTGATTCCTGTTTCCTGTTGAATGCCCATGCAATCGCCCAGGCAGCAAAGGCAATCAGGGTCTTGTTGTCGGTCAGGTCCCAGCCGTAGGGTACGCCTGCCCACAACTCATCGAAGGCATATTTTTGAACCAGGGGACCCATGATCAATCCGCCGACAAAAATGGTTGCCAGCGTGATCTTCATCATTTTCAGGGATGGAATCTTGAAGAAGGCAAAAAATCCTGCCACGTTGCTGAACAACATCGCCAGAAACATAATCAGGATGTGGGGAATCAGAATGAATTCCGGAACATGGCCCTTGAAACGGATGACGGTTGCGTTGCCGTTGTTCAGTGTCACCTGTTCGTTGCCTTTCTGGAGGGTAATTTTGTATTCGAGTTTGCCTGCCATCCCCTGATGGGGAAGTGAAGCAGTCAGGCTGACTCCATTACGCGTCATAGCGAGTTTGGTGTAATCGACCTTCTGTGGGAATATCCGGTATTCCAGGGTCCCTGAAACCCCGGCGTCAGGCATTTCAATCTGAATGGGACAATCACCGGTTTCGTCAGTTGACCGGAGAAGTTTGAAATGATAGGTTTGACCCGAAAGGGAGATGGTGGTGCGTTGAGGGTGGGTTGGGCCTGTTAGACGCTGGTATATCGCCGCAGATATGGTAAGCAAGACGGCAAAAATCCAAATAAAAGTTTTCTTGTTTTGCATGTTCTCTCAGTTAATGGGTGTCCAGGTAATTAGATTCCAATTCAGAACTCGTTTACGCAATTTAAATCATTACGTTTCAGTCCTGATTTTCGGTACCTTAATACGGTGTGAAAATACAACATTGCTTTTGTGAAAAAAATAACCGGCCAAAATTTTAATTTTCTTTCAGAATAAGTGGTGCAATGGGCCGGTGAAAGGTACAGAATTATTATTTTTACCAATCCTTCTTTTCCCTTTGTGATGCTGAAAATTGGTAAGTTCTCGGTGCATTTTTTATTATGGGAGGCTATTCGAAGGTTTCATGGTTTTCACATTGGTTCAGGATTTCAATTCTCTAAAAATAATATTCTCATGAAGTTTAAATCTGCAGCATTTATTGGTTTAATTATTTTAATGGTGATCTCAGCACAACCACTTTTTTCAAAAAACAGGGGCTCCGGCAAGGAGCAGGGGACTGTCACTTTCGTAGACAAGAGTGACCAGAAGAAGGTCGAGGTAATGATGGACGGCAAGCTTTTTACCTCCTACATATGGCCTGAAAATGTAATGAAGCCGGTTTTGTATCCGGTAGTGACGGCCTCCGGTACGGAAGTGACACGCGGATTTCCAATGAAACCGCGCGCCGGTGAAAGGGTCGATCATCCCCACCATGTTGGCATCTGGTTCAATTACGGGGATGTCGACAAGCTGGATTTCTGGAACAATTCGGAAGCCATTGCTCCCGCTGCGAAAAGTGGTTATGGAACCATTCACCACAAATCCATTGAAAAGAAAGAGGGAGGCAAAGGACACGGTCTGTTGGTCGTAACGGCCTCCTGGGATACTCCTGCAGGCAAGCAGTTGCTTGCAGAAAGGACGGAATTGCATTTCATCAACCAAGGGAAAACAAGAATCATCGACAGGATTACCACCTTGACGGCAACATCAGAGGCGGTATCCATGGCCGACAATAAAGAGGGTGTATTTGCCATTCGCGTAGCACGGCAGCTGGAACTTCCTTCCAAAGATGAGGTGATCATGACGGATGCAAAGGGAAATCCCACTACCGTGAAAGCCATGAGCACAGAGGGTGTGACAGGAAGTTACCGGAGCAGCGAAGGGATCAAGGACGATGCCGTCTGGTCGACCCGGGGCAGATGGATGGACTTGAATGGAACTATTGGTAAGGACAAAATTGCCATTGCCATCTGTGACCATCCGCAAAATGTGGGTTATCCTACCTATTGGCACGCGAGGGGATACGGACTTTTTGCAGCAAATCCGTTGGGATGGAGCATCTTCACCAAGGGAAAAGAAACGCTGAACTACAGCATCCCGGCAGGAAAGTCGGTTATCTTCCGTTATAGAGTGGTCATTCACAGCGGATCGGACCTTTCCGATGAAATGCTAAACGGACTGGCAGATGATTTTGCGAAAAAATATTGAACAGCAATTTGTTGCGATAAAAAAAATCCGGATTCATTCCGGATTTTTTTATTTTTACCAGTCGTAAGAAACCAATTACAGCAGGTACCAAAACATGATTTCCACTTCCTTCCAGACTCTTTCCCCAAGGATTGCTCCTATTGAAATACGGATTCCTTGTCCTTCCGTCGTCATTAATGGAACTGCGGATCTTCCTTGCAGTTTGGATGGCCATCCTTCTAAAGCCAAACCCTCATGAGACATGAATGGATCGTTGAGGAGGTGGAGAAGGTTTTTGACGAACTGGATGCCCATTTGCAGAAAACGGCCGGCCAAAGTGGTCTGAAGTGTCCCGATTTTTGTGGTATGTGTTGCCGAAAAATTGATATAGAAGCTTCTCCTATTGAATTCATGCCTCTCGCTGCCTGGCTCTACAAAACAGGTAGAGTCGATGAATTTTTGGAACGGCTGGATCATCCGAAACACCCTTGGTGTGCTTGTTTTGATCCGGATGCATCCGCGAGAGGAGCGTGGGGCTGTCAGTATTATGAACACAGGGGATTGATCTGCAGGCTTTTTGGATTTGGATTCCGTCTGAACAGGGAATCGTTGCCTGTATTGGTGACCTGCAAAATTATGAAATCCACGCAAACGGAGGCCGTTGCCAAAGCCGGCGAGATGGCTGCCATGCATCCCGAGGAGATGCCCATTTTCAGTCATTACTTCATGCGGTTGCTGGCAATTGATCCTGATCTGGCCGTTCCGCAAATGCCCATCAATGATGCCATTCGAATTGCAATTGAGAAGTTTTACTTCCATTACCTGGACCAGCAGGAAAGTGAAAAGTGAAAAGTGAAAAATGAAGAATGGAGGAGTCAGGGCTTGCAGATAGATCCATGAAGATCAGGAGTTTGCTTGAAGGAAAATTGATTTCATTATTTCCCTCTTAACTCATCACTTTTTATCTTGGAATAGAAGGCTTGTGCCATCGTTTTGCCCCTAAACTTGGCCCGCTCGGCGATCATTCCTTCAAAAAGCCCATCCACCGTATGGCACCAGACTACCAGCCAATGGTCAAAATGTTCCTTTTTCAAATGCATGTTGAAATGAAGTGGGACGGGATTGCCAAAGTAGTCCGGTTTTCTGAGCAGGACCGTATGCCAGAAGCGGTACAACTTCTTGTGGTGGGCCTCCCATTTCCCCTCCAGCCGTTCGTTGAAGAAGCTGCCAATGGTCTGGTCTTCCCTCACTTTTGCATAGAAGGCATCCACCAGTTGGTGAACATCTTTCAGCGTGTTTATATCTTGTTTCATTGCTTTGCTTTGTAACTCCAAAAATCGTAAAAAATAGCATACAAAAGTTGGGTGGTCCGGAAGGTATAAGTTCTGTCAGACAACGGATGGTAGTTATTGAGAATGAATCTTTTTAGCGGGACACATCTAAATATTTAGATGAAAAGCTATAATTTTGTGTTCAATCAGGTTCCGGCGAACTGGAACCAACTTGGAGGTGATTCCTGGAAGTTTATTGAAAATGCGGGAATGGCCGGAATAAGTTGCTAAAAATCATTAATTAACCAGCGTATAATCGAATGAAGCCGCCAAAAAATTACTACAACTGGATGAGCCTTGCAGGAACTGCTATTGCAGGCAATAGTTTACTTGTGATACTGATATTGTTCCTCTTCTCTGTTTTCTCGGAACACAACAACTCCTACCTTGGCTTGTTCACCTACATCATCGTTCCCATGTTTTTGGTCATCGGATTGTTGATGATTCCACTGGGCATCGTCCTGCACATCCGTAAGAAGGATATGCCTTCCCAGGATGTCGGTAACTGGCCGGTCTTCAACCTGAATGATCCTAAATTTCGTTCCGGATTCTTCACTATTTCTGCCATCACCATCGTGCTTTTGCTCATCTCTGCCATGGGGAGCTATGAGGCATTCAAATATACCGAATCCGTCGAATTCTGCGGAAAACTGTGCCATCAGGTCATGGAGCCAGAATATGTTTCCTACCAGCATTCTCCGCACGCAAGGGTTGCCTGTGTGGAATGTCACGTTGGGGAAGGCGCCGGTTGGTACATGAAATCGAAACTTTCCGGTATGTACCAGGTTTACTCCGTGACCTTCAAAAAATATGCCCGTCCGATTGAGACTCCGCTGCACAATTTGAGACCAGCACGCGAAACCTGCGAACGTTGTCACTGGCCCGAAAAATTCTATTCCAGGAAGATGGTCAACATTCGTTCCTACCTGACCGACTCTGCCAACACCGAGTGGAACAATACCTTGCTGATGAAATTAGGTCCAGAATACAGTGCCCAGGGATTAACCGCAGGCATTCACTGGCACATTAACAAGGATGTCAAGATTGAATATGTCTCCACGACCAAGGACAGGGAGAGCATCCCGTGGGTGAAGATGACCAACCTCAAGACTGGTGTAGTGAAAACCTTTATGGATACCGAAAACCCAATTGACAAAAAAGGTCTCGATTCCATCCCTGCCCGCACGATGGACTGTATGGATTGCCACAACCGGCCTTCCCACCTTTACAGGTCCCCAACTTTTTACATCAACAACGCCATGGTAGCGGGACAGATACCAAAAGATCTTCCCTACATCAAGAAAGCGGCCATGGAGGCCCTGAAAAATTCCTATACTTCCATGGATTCTGCCATGAACCTGATCAACACAACGGTGATGGAATTCTACAAGGTGAACCATCCGGAAGTGTTGACGAAGGAGTCAGGCAGAATTACTCAGGCTATTGCGGCCATTCAGTCCGAATACAAAAACAATGCCTTCCCTTATATGAGGGCTGATGCCACCCGTTACCTGAATCACATCGGTCACCTCGAATCGGACGGTTGCTTCCGCTGCCATTCCGATCGTCATAAAACCGAAAAGGGTGAGACCATTTCACGTGATTGCAACCTCTGCCACGTCATCGTCAACCAGGGACCTACTGGAAATATTACAGCGAGTTCGACCGACAAGGCTCTCGAATTCGTTCATCCTACAGAGATCAAGGGTGCCTGGAAGAAATCCTTCTGCTCTGAGTGCCACAAGGTGCTGTACGAATAGAGTTATAAGTTATGAGTTATGAGTTATTTGGGGTGAGTCATAACTCATAACCTATAACTCATAACTTTCTTATAATTGCTTGAATGAAGATTTTACTCACCGGCAGTACCGGCTACATCGGCAAACGGTTGCTGCAGAATCTTTCCGGCAACGGTCACGAAGTTACTTGCTTTGTAAGAAGTCTGGAGCGCTTGATTGTGCCTGAACCGGCCAATGCTTCGGTCGTTGGTCACGAAATCAACCTGCTAAAACCCATCCCTGAACATCTTCATGCTTTGGATATCGATGTGGCCTTTTACCTGGTCCATTCGATGTCCTCCTCCATCGGCCAATTTATGGAGGAAGAGGCGCAGTCGGCCCGAAATTTTGCTGCCTACATCGGTCAGACCAATTGCAAACAGATCATCTACCTCAGTGGAATATCCAATTCTGAAAAATTATCCAGACATCTGCAGTCCCGAAAGAACGTAGAGCATCTGCTCCGGGAATCGGGCATACCGCTCACGGTTTTGAGGGCGGGAATCATCGTCGGTAGCGGGAGTGCTTCCTTTGAAATCATCCGTGATTTGATGGAACTTCTTCCGGTAGTTGTTGCCCCGGCCTGGGTCAAAACTTACTGCCAACCGCTGGGTGTTGCGGATGTGCTGAAATACCTGACGAGTTGTATGCTTAATGCGGATACCTACGATGCTATTTTCGATATCGGCGGACCGGAAATATTGTCCTACAAGCAAATGTTGCTCCAGTACGCCGAGGAGCGCGGACTCAGGCGGCGCATTTACGTAGTTCCGTTTTTCAGTCCACGGATGTCGTCTTACTGGCTCTATTTCGTGACTTCCACCTCCTACTACCTGGCCGTCAATCTTGTAAACAGCATGAAAGTAGAGGTCGTTTGCAGTGACAACAGGCTTCAGCAAATGCTGGGCATCGTTCCGCTCACCTACCGGGAGGCCTGCAGGCGGGCACTCGACCGCATCAACCTGGATAACGTCACCTCAAGTTGGACAGATGCCGTGTCCATGTCGATTGGCGACCAGCTCTTCGAATACGAAGAGGTACCCGATTTCGGCGTCCTGCGCGACAGCCGCACCCTTAAAATTAGTGGAAATCCGGATGTGGTACTCGACAAGGTTTTTGCCATCGGAGGTGAAACCGGCTGGTATTATGCCGACTGGATCTGGAATGTCAGGGGGGTGATCGATAAAATGGCAGGTGGAGTAGGTCTGCGCCGTGGCCGTCGCAACGCAACCGAACTCAATCCGGGTGATGCCCTCGATTTCTGGCGGGTATTGATCCCCGACCGTGAGAACAAACGACTGCTCCTGTTTGCTGAGATGAAAGTTCCCGGAGATGCCTGGCTAGAGTTCAGGATCGTCCTGAAGGAGGATGGTTTCTATCTCACCCAAACAGCCACATTCATGCCGAAGGGGCTGAGCGGCAGGCTGTACTGGTGGCTGTTGCTCCCCATTCACCTGCTGATGTTCAGGGGCATGATCAAAGCCATTGCACGATAAAAAGAGATTGGCTACTTCTGCTAGGAGTTGAATTGTTTTACCTGAATTACCTTCCGGTCTTCTGGTTCAACGCCTTTCTTCAGAAGGAGCAGTTCTGAATTACCAAAATGGAATGCTGTCAGCGTCTCCTGCCATGCCATCCCATAAAAGGAAGCATACAACATCTTTCCGAAATCCCCGTGGGTGACCAGAAGCATTGTTTCGTCGTCTGATTGGATCGCTAATTGTTCCAACAACTTTTCGGCTCTTTCCAGCAGTTGAGGAAAAGTTTCAGCCCCCTCCGGGGAGAGAAAATAGGTGATGGTAGCTGTTTTTAGGATATTCGGAGCACAAAGGGTTTCGATCTCATTGGCTGTTTTTCCACTCATCACGCCAAAATCGCGCTCGATGAGCTGCGCCATCTTCTCCGGTTGGCTCATCCCCAGGGTATTGGAGATGATATATGCGGTTTCGTAGGCTCTTTGCAGTGGCGAGCTGTATATTTTGTCGAATCGAATGCCCGTTCCCAGGATCTTTTCCGCCAGTTGACGTGCCTGATCTTTCCCAGTCAATGTGAGGGGTTGGTCGCGGCGGCCATTCAGGATGCCGGCCGCATTGTCACTGTCCTGACCGTGGCGGGCCAGATAGATTTTAGTCATCGTTGATTTGAATTTCCCTGTTGTTGCCAATTAGTTTTCAGGAAAGTTTGTCAGCCTGCGTCTTTGAGCAGGTCTTTTCGGTTTTGCACTTTCATCCAGTACACTACCAACGGCGATTCCCAGGGTACAACCGATGGAGGTACAGATCGGGAGCCAAAGTCCTGTGTTCTTTGTGAAAATTCCAATGGCAGCACCGATCGCTGCACCAAATGCCAATCCCAATGAGACACCATAAGCCAGGCGGTTGGGACTTTTTTTCTTGGGGGTTTGCGTATGCATAGGTTGGAAATAAAATGGTTTTCAATGAATTAAGTTGCATGCAACAGTACATCAATACTACAACATTTGTTTGGCTTTTTCAACTGTAATCTCTAAAACCCTTGTCAGAAAAGAAAATTTGCTTTTCATCTGGTCAAATTCTTTACCTGATTCCAAATATTTGGCAGTACCTTCCAGCAGGAAACCGGTCCCCTGGTAATCGTTGTAACCCACTACCTCCTTGCTGCCCAGACTTATTTTAACTGTACTGTTCACCTCCACATTCTTTTCTGTCTTCCGAAAGCCATAGGCCGGAATTAAAATGCGCTCGTCCTCTGTGACCACCAGGTAAGAATTCCAGGTATTCACCAGATGAGGTTCAACTCCCCATGACATGATAGAGACCACTCCCTCTTTGCTTAGTACCTCGTAAAATTTTTCGCTCAATATGCTCATGCTACTTTTTGGTTTAAATATTTTATAGTTAGTGAAGGAGGATTATTTTGCTTGCCAGAAACATCTTTGCGGCGAGAAGATAAGTTCCTCCTGTTTCAATTCTGCCATGGTCTTGTCCACGACTTTTCAGTCGAGATTGGTCATTTCAACAATTTTACCAGCATTCAAAGGTTTTCCTGCTTCCTTCATTTTTTCCAGTACTTGTAATTTTGGTTCCATACTTTGAGATATTGTTTAAAGGTTGATGGTTGCAAAGATATCCAGGAAAGAATCCCCTGCCATTAAACTGGATTAAGAAATTGGCCTCATGGTCTCTTTTTCCTCAATTCACTCAGGTATTCAGGAGTGAGGCCAAGGTAGGAGGCAATCATGTACTGAGGTACCCGGAGCATAAATTCAGGGAAAGAGGTGCTGAAATGAAGGTAAAACTCCTCTTTCGACATCTCGTACAACAACTTCGACCTTAATTGGGATCCCGCCGCGGCTTTTTGCATCGTCATCCGAAAATATCGTTCCAACTGAGGTATTTCCCTTAGCAATTGCTCGAAATTTAGGATGTCGAAGGAAACAATCCTGGATTCTTCGACGGCCTGGATGCTGTATTCGGAAGGCAGATCATTCGTGAAACTTTGGTAGTCAGAAATCCACCAACCCTCCAATGCAAACTGCGTAATCTGCTCTACCCCGTTTTTGTTGACGAAGAACATCCTTAGACACCCTTTCTCCACGAAAAACAACTGTCTGCAAATCCGACCCTCTTGATGAATGAACTCCTTTTTTCTCAAGTGATGGGTTACGGCCAGTTTGTTGAGAACGGATACCTCCTGTTCGGTCAGGTCAACAAAATTCCTGATGTGGGGGATGATGTTTCTATGCATGGATAGCGCTGAGTGATTTGGATCGGAAATAGGGTGGGTGCAGTTTTTTTCGCGAAACCGGATTTCTAGTCGTTTAACCCCTTACCATTCAGAATTTGTAGTATGCTATTTTCTACCCTGGCCACCCTGGTTTTGGATTGCTTGGGTGCTGCGAAATGGAGCAGGTAGGCCCTTTGCCTTCCCGGCGTTAGGGCTTCGAAGGCAACTTTCAGTGCAGGCATTTCAGCCAGCTTGAGGCTGAATTCTTCGGGTTGGTGGAACTCCTCCGTCTTCTTCAGGATTACTTTCAATCCGGCTTTCTCCGCCTCGATGGCTTCGATTAGATAGGCTTTCAGGATTGGTTCCAGTTCCAGAATTTCCTTGACGTGGGTGAACCGAATCTGTCGGGCTGCCTGGGTATGTTCGCCGATTTTGTTCATAATGCCCTTTTCATCCTTCATTAAGGCTCCCTTGATGAAATTTAGCAGACAATACTCCTTGAATCCACTGATGATAACGACATTACTTTGCTTAAGGGTATAGCACGGCTGTTTCCATTTAAGTTCCTCCTTGAGTTGACAATCGAGCACGATTCGTCTCAGTTGCTCCATCTCTTCCCTCCACTTTTTGGCACCGCTGAAAAATGTATCCACTTCGGGATTAGCGTTATTCATTTTCTGGTAAGTTTTAATTTTTTAAAATGTTTTGCAAAGTCAGACATCCACTTGAATATCCTTAACCTTTTGGCGAATGTAAATAAGTATATCCTATCCGCACAGGAGAGGTATTTCTTACAGTTCTCACCTATCAAACGATCCGGTAGATCTCCATGATATATTGCAGAATCTTGTCGAAATCAATCTTCAGATCGATCAACTGCCCGGTTTTGATGTCAAAAACCCAGCCATGAACTGTAAGCGTCCTTTGTTTGTAGGCTTTCTGGACATCCGCCGTCTTGAGTACATTCACGCATTGCTCCTCTACATTCAGCTCTACCAGCCGTTTGTACCTGGCATCCTCGTCCGCAATCGCATCCAGTTCCAAACGATGGATGCGGTAAACGTCCCGGATGTTCCGAAGCCAGGGATTCAACAGTCCCATATCTTCTGATTGCATCGCAGCTTTTACTCCATTGCAATAATAATGACCGCAAACGACCACATGCTTGACTCTCAGGTAGGAGACCGCATAGTTGATGACGGACATCACGCTCAAATCGGTGTTGGGGACCATGTTGGCGATGTTGCGGTGAACGAAAACCTCGCCGGGTTTGGCTCCCATCAACTCCTCAGACGATACGCGGCTGTCGGAGCAACCGATGTAGAGAATCTCCGGACTTTGGCCCAAGGATAAATTGTTGAAATATCCGCTGTTGACTTTTAGTTTTTCTGCGATCCAGGCCTTGTTGTTGATAAATATTTGGTCAATGTTCATGTTGATGATTTGAATTTTACTTGTTTTCTGAAATCCTTTTGATCAACCCGTAAAGCCAATCGCACCGGCAATGGCGTTGATGCAACGCAGCAATTCGAACAGGGTGCGTTCCGCTTCCGCAGACTGTCCGGCCTTGTTCTGTTCGCGCCATTGTGCAAGAAGATGAACCTGGTGCGTGTGGAGCGGGCGCATCGCATCTGCCCGCAGAAGGGTCGAGTAGTAATGGTTTTTCCTTCGCTCCGAGATGGGCACGAGCAGGATGGAATCAATCATCTCTCTGGTCAGCTCGAACTCCTTCAGGAGCAGCTTGAGGATTTCATCCCCTTGTGGCACCTCCGACGCAAGGTGTGCGTATTGTTTGAAAATTACTTCATCCGAACTGGCCAGGCTGGAATCGACGCTGGTGAGAACATATCGGATGAAAGGATCCATTTTGACTGCATTCCTGAAGCGCTCAAATTTGAATTTATCGTTGTTGCGCATCGCCTCGAGCGAGGTTCCGACTCCATACCAACCCGGTATGTTGAACCGGCATTGGCTCCAACTGAAAACCCAGGGTATGGCCCGCAAATCACTGAGCGATCGGGTTCCGGTTCGACGGGATGGACGACTTCCTATCTTGCTTTGTTCGATGGCATCAATCGGGGTAGCCTTTTCGTAGAATTGAATAAACCCCGACATCTTGGTGAGTGACTCGTAGGCTTGTTTGCTTTTAAGCGCGAGGTAACTCAGCTCCTCCGCCAGTTCGTATGCCTGACCCGGCTGGTTGTTTTGAAGCATTGAAACGGCCAGGGTACCGGCCGTCAGCAACTCAAGGTTGTATACGGCATTGTTCTTGTTGGCATACTTGCGCTCAATGGTTTCTCCCTGTTCTGTAAACCGGATGTCGCCGTTTACGGAATGCGGAGGCAGGGCACGGAGGAACCAGTGGGTTGGACCGGCCCCCCTGCTGATAGAGCCTCCCTTTCCGTGGAAAAAGCGAAGCTTTACGCCGTGTTGATGGCCAATTTGCAGAAGCTTTGTTTGTGCATCATACAGGTACCACTGACTCGCAAGGATGCCGCCATCCTTGTTGCTGTCGCTATATCCAATCATAATTTGCTGAACGGGAATCTCCGACTTGTTTTGTTGCTGCTGGAGCAGCAGACTGTTTCTGGTCACCGGATGGGACAGAAATTCGTCGAGGATGACAGGTGAATGGATCAGATCCCCGATGGTTTCGAACAATGGCACCACAGGCAATCTGGAGGCTAGTCCAGTAGAGGTATTCTCCATCAATCCGGCTTCCCGTTCGAGCAGATAGACTACGAGCAGGTCGGATACGTTTCGGGTCATGCTCACAATCAGCGAACCCAGTGCTTCTGTTCCATACTTTTCGAGGTGTTCGCTTAGGATGCGGTAAGAATCGACGGTGGCTCGTGCCTCCGGACCGACAGGCAGACTCGGATGAGCAAAGGGGCGTGAAGATTCAAGCTCCCTGTTGATAAAGGTAATTCGCGCTTTAACCTCTGCATTTAAAAAATCCTTGTCCTTCAATTGGGCTGCCTGCATCAGCTGAGACAGCGCCAGTTCGTGAAAGTGGCTGTTTTGCCGGATGTCGAGTTTGGCCAGGTGGAAACCAAAGGTGTTGACGATCCGGATCGCCTCTCCTACATCGGCGAATGCGATCTCAGACGCTCGATTGTTGACCAGGGCCTGTTCAAGCAGGGATAAATCGGCCACCAGTTCGGAGGGATAGCGATAACTGATCGAATCCTCCCTGTATTCCTGAATGTGACCCTCTACGAGCGAAACAGGAAGCTTTACGATCATGTATTCAATGAATTGCTTCAGCGCTTCCCGGGGGTATAGGCTTTTGTGGTAACTGTCTGATTCTGCTATTTCCTGGTACAATTGCGCATAGCGTGTGCGGAATTCAGGGATGAGCTCCTCTACCACTGCATTGAAACTGAGATTGTTCTGAAGGTTTTGAAGCACCCTGTTGATCACTACAAACGATTTGAGCCGTAGCTTCATCAGCGTCTCCCGGGTGACCTCTGCTGTGACGAGCGGATGACCGTCGCGGTCACCGCCCACCCAGTTGCCAAAGGTGATCCTGGGAAATTGGTTGACATCCCGTATGAGTGCAGGGTCGAATCCGGCTTCGTCCCAGGCTTGCACCAGTCGCCTGTCGTGGAGGGTGATGACTTCGGGGAGAACCTGGGTGAGATAATGGATGATGTTATCCAGTTCTGCGCTGACGTGCGGCTTCTCGGTGTATACGTCTGAGATGCGCCAAATGCGGTGGATGGCAATCTTGATGTTTTGGCGGATCTCGTTTTGTTCGATCCGGGTGTACATCTTGTTTTCACGGTTCACCAAAAGAAGGTACAATTTACGTAAATGTTCCAGCATGATGGTGCGCTTGGCCTCCGTCGGATGAGCCGTTAATACCGGTTCCACCTGAATTTTTGGTAAAAAGGAGGCGATCTGTCCGGCAGTGAAGCCCTCTTTCTGCAACAAATGCAGGTTGTACGACCACAGGCCGTTGATGTCGGCCAGGGAATTCCGGTCCTCCAACTGTCGGCGGTTCTGAACGGCGCCATTGACCTCAACGATGTTCAACAATTGAAAACAGATGGAGTATAACTGAAGCTGCTTCTCTGCGAAAGAGGCGGGAGGATTATTTTTTGCCGGATTGATCCAGGGTATTTCGGTAGCCAGCTCCTCCTCGCCCGACTCCATCATCACCTCCTTCAGGCAAGTCAGCAGAAATTCAAGGTCTTCGTAAGGCTTTCCCAGGTTATTCCGCACCAATTCAATGAGTTCCATATCTTGATTTACTTTCAATATGTCTGTTTATACGATAAAGAAAGAATTTTGTTGGATTAAAAATGAGAAATGAAAAGTGAAAAATGAAAAGTTGAAAGCGGTGACGGTAGAGACGATGTATACTGCGTCTTGAATATAATTTTGACCACATTTAATACGTTGCATCGATGCAAGTCGCAGGATGGCGAAATATTGGCTGAAAGCGAATGTTCCAACGCTTGCCGTCCGTGCACGAATATTAGAAGAAGTTTTTGGTTGAGATCGGACGGAAGGAGGAAAAAGTTGAGAGTGAATGGTGGCTAAGTGCCAGTCGTGTTGTGTTTAGCAATGATCACAGCCACATGTTTTTCCCCTGGCCTTGCCGAAAGCTTCATTCCCCTCTTTAAGTGAAAAATAGATCAGTCCTACCGTTCCGATCAGATCAGCGTAGGTAAAACCTGTCAGTTCATACACCGCACTGGAAGCCAGCAAAACCAGTGACATATAGACACAAACCTTCGTGCAATTTGCATCGGCGAGGATGGCTGCCGAACTCAGTGTCTTGCCTGATTGCCTCTTGGCACTCATCAGCCATACCATCACGGCGATGGAGACCAGGGAGATAACAACACCCCAAAGGGTTGTTTCGGGTTTTTGGTGGTTTGCCAGGTTGATCAGGATGCTGATGGCCAGTCCTGCCGACAAAAGATAGAAAGCGGTGCCTGTCATCTTCAAAGCGGTGGTCTCAGCAGAACTCCTGGTACTATCCGGTCTATGACGGATACGCAGGATCATGACAGCAATGCCGATACCCGACATCACTTCGATAAAACTATCCACACCGAACCCAAACAAGGTTAGCGTTTCATCGCGATAGCCTAACAGTACGGAGACCATTCCCTCCAACAGATTGTAGAAAATGGTGAAAAGGCTCAGTAAATAGGCCTTCTGATAGGGATCCCTGAATTCAAAAGCCATGTTGGATTGTGTGTTTATTCTTTACTTTTTTACAATGAAATACGTTCAAATGTTTCGTGTTGCAATGGAGCGTTGCTGCGCTGGCACGGACGGAGGGTGAGAGCCAGAACAGATTGCTTCCCGCTTCGTTCCTCGCGATCGCAATGCTCCTCTTTTAACCTTGTGTCATCCAGGGGAAATATTCAATATAATTTTTTCAGTGACCCTTGGTGGCAGCGTCAAAGACCCGACAGAAATTTTCGCCGCCGATCTTGCCTATTTCCTCCTCCGTAAAGCCGGTCTTCAACAGGGCCTCCACGATGGCATAATAGAATCCCACCGTTTGGTCAGGCCAGAATGCGTTGGTATGTTCGTTGTTGCGGCGCTGGTTTTGATCCTGTGGGGGTCCGTCCTGATGCTGATCCGGGTGGTTTTCCGGCGGTTTGGGGCCTATATTGCCAGGTGAACGGTAAGCAGGTGTCAATTTCGAGTCAGTGCCGATGCAGACGTGATCGATACCAATTGCCTCCACCATCGCCCGCACGTTCTGCGCATACGCAATTGGAGAATCGGAGAGATGGGTCCAAACGCCAATAACCCCTCCTTCGTTTGCCACAATTTTCGCTTGTTTGCTGCTTATCAGCCTCGGAAGCATCATTTTGGCCATCTGCTCGTTCTGTCCCAACCGGGTGTCTAGTCCTGTGTGTGAGATAATCACAGGTTTGGATGAAACCCTGAGGGCCATATCGATGGTTTCATTGCTGGCGTGGGTGAGGTCGACCAGAATGCCAAGTTTGTTGCATTCGCGGATGACCTCCACCCCAAAATAGGTCAATCCACCCCATTTTGGTTCGTTGGTATAGACATCCCCCAGTGGAACCGAGGCATCGCTGTCGTGGAGCAGTCCCAGGTGGCGCAATCCTTTGCCATAGGCTATCCCGAGCCGGTTCAGCTTTCCTTCCAGAAAATGCGCCCCTTCGAGCGACTGGATAACCGTCGGAAAATTCTTCTGCCGGGCATTGTGGAGATCATTCAGGTTCAAGGACCGTTTGACGTGGTTACTTTCGAGAAGCTTATCCATGGCGTGCATTCCGTTCTGAAACCGCTCATATGCCTCCCCCGGATTGTTCAATTTTTGATAGTCGACAGCGAAAGTCATGCAGATGGCGGCAAACCCGGATTTTTTCAACTCGCCGGTCAGGTCAATTTTAGGTCCGGGCAACTCAGTTGCCTTGAGGGGAACATCTACGTGGTTGTGGGTATCAATGCCCATCGTTTTTGCCACAATGGCTGCAACTCTTGGGTCTGTCTCTTCTGCTGCCATCGACCACGCAGGACTCGATAGCAGAAGGGTACCTGTTCCTGCAAGGATGCCAGCGAACTTTCGTCTTGACCAATCCTGATTAATTTTTCCCATGATGTTAAATGGTTATGCCGGTAGAAGCGGGGGCTATTCCGCCGGGAGAGAATTCATTAAAAGTTAGAAAATAATTTGTACGGGCTCATTAGGGGTGATTTCTTTTGCTGATTTCTTATCTTTTCAAAGTAGCCAGCAGGGACTCCACGGCCTCGTTGGGCGTCTGGTGCTCACCAAGCAACTGGATAAATTTGCTGCCTACAATGGCTCCGTGGGTATGGGCGGAGGCCGCCTGGAGGGTCTCTCTGTTGCTGATGCCAAATCCCACCAGCAGCGGATTTTTCAGTTTCATTTCGGATACACGAATGAAATAGTTCTGCTTACCCTGGTCGAAAGTTTGCTGGGCGCCGGTGGTAGAGGCACTGGAGACCAGGTAAATGAATCCTTCCGTTTGCTCGTCAATCATCCGGATCCGCTCCTCTTCCGTCTCTGGAGTGATCAACATGATCATCTTCAGATCGTGCCTCTCGGCGATGGATTTGTAATTGGCAAGGTAATCGGCGAAGGGAAGGTCGGGAATGATCATCCCGTCGATTCCGACTTCTGCGCAGGACTTGCAGAACCGCTCGAATCCATATTGCATGATCGGGTTGAGGTAGCCCATCATCAGCAAAGGCATCCTGACGGTGGAGCGAATCTCCTTCAGCTGTTCGAATAGCAGCCTGAGCGACATGCCGTTGTGCAGTGCTACGCCGGCTGATTGCTGGATGACCGGTCCGTCGGCCATCGGATCGGAGAAGGGAATGCCCACCTCAGCAAGGTCGACACCGTGTTCCTCAAGGGCCCGTAGAATGGAGCAGGTATCTTGTAATTGGGGGTATCCGGCTGTAAAATAGACCGAGAGGATTCCCTTTTTTTTATTTTCGAAAAGCTGGGTGAGGCGATTCATAACTCGATGGTATTAATTTGTTGAATGAAATCTGTTAACAATGGTATGTTTTTCAAGGTGGGAGCATTCTCGAATCTGCTGTTCAGGTCGATGCCCGCCCACGCAGGATGGTGAAAATGTCGCAGTGGTTCCAAACTTTCTGGCCCGATTCCTCCGCTTAGTAGAAATGGTGTCTTTCCGGAATAATGTTGCAGGATGCTCCAGTCGAAGGATTGGCCGGAACCTCCGTAACCACCGGTAGGAGTATCAAAAAGCAGGTATTCACACAAGTTTTCGTAACCGGAAGTCTGCAGAAGGTCAGTTGTTTCCCGGATCGAAAAGGCTTTGATCAGCCTAACTTCCGGTGGCAGTTGTTTCTGCAGGTGCGCCAGGTATTCGGGTGTTTCACTGCCGTGAAGCTGAAGGTAATTCAGGTGGTACTTTGCGGCTGTTTCGATCACCACCTCCGATGATTCGTTTACGAAAACGCCTACCGACTTCACCTTAGTGAGTAACGAAACTGCGTGTGCGGTCTCTGCGGAATCTACAAAACGGGGCGATTTGGCATAAAAGATCAGTCCCACCAGGTCGACACTTCCGATGGCTGCCACCCGACCAATGTTGTCAGGATCTCTTAAACCACAAACTTTAACCAGCATTTGGAATGTCGTTGATGAATGTTGAGAGGGTTCTGCCGGGAGTCCCCCCGCGCATAAAGGTCTCCCCAATCAGGAATCCTCTGAATCCCTGATTGCGAAGCTCCCTGACGGTGGAAGGTTCGGAGATGCCGCTTTCCGAGATGAGGAGCGCTTTGCTGTTTAGTTTCAAAAGCCTTTCTGCCAGACTGAAGGAGTGGTCGAGCGAGGTTTCAAAGGTACCCAGGTTTCGGTTGTTGACGCCAAGCAGGTCAATGAAGGGATTGATGTGTTCCAGCTCGTTTTCGTCGTGAACTTCCAACAATACCTCCAGCTTTAGCGAGTAGGCCTCTCTGGCAAGTTGCAGGCAGCTTTCGGGCGTGAGGATGGAAGCAATCAGCAGCACCGCATCGGCACCAGCAACCTTGGCTTCCGTTAGTTGGTAACTGTCGATGATGAATTCCTTCCGCAACAGCGGAAGTTCTACCAGTGATCTTGCTGCTACCAAATCCTCTAGCGATCCGCCGAAAAATTTATTGTCAGTCAGGATAGAACAGGCAGAAGCACCTGCTTTTTCATAGGCGGGAACCACCTCCTTCACATTCGCTTCCGGAAAGATCCATCCTTTGGAGGGTGACCTGCGCTTGAACTCGGCGATGATGCCAAAGGGAGAGGATGCCAATGCTGCACGCATCGAACGAACGGGCAGGTCCAAGGCCCCGGAAAGTTGCAATTCCAACAGTTTGAGCGGAACCAGCTTTTTCTGCAGCTCCACTTCGATCCGTTTGTGGATGACGATCTCCTGTAAAATATCTTTCATGGTATTAATTGCATATTAGACCTATATTTAAGAACTAACACAGAGGAATATAATTGTGCATTAGGTAGATTTCAGCGTATTTGTGTACTTGTTCATTTTATCTCTTACGAATGTTCATCTTGCTACCATTTTGAGTCAATTTATTATCTCGATCATAGCAGAATTATTTCTCTGCGTAATTTCTTAACCCAAGCCGTGACTATGCATTGAGTGCTACAAATTTCACGAATTTTTCCTTTGCTTTTCCGCTTACAAGCGACGTTCCGGCCTCTTCAAGACAGGTGGCAATGCTCTTCTCAGGGCAAAGCACCCGAATTGCGAAAGCCGCGTTGGCCAATACGCAGTTGGTTTGGGGGGCTGTGGCGATTCCATTGAGCACCTGGTCAAAAATAGCTGATGCCTGGTCGACCGTATCACCGCCAAACAGGTCTGCCTCCTTGTTTCTCTCAAAACCTATCTCTTCAGGCGTATAGATGTGTTCCTGGTTGCCCGTGATCACCTTGAAGGAGTCTGTAAGCGAGATCTCATCGTAGCCGTCGAGGCTGTGAACCACGGCAAACTTGTTGCCACTCTGCTGGAAGGAGTAGCTGTACAACCGCAGCAGCGGAAGGTTGTAAACCCCAAGCAGCTGGTTCTTTGGAGTCGCCGGATTAACAAGGGGTCCCAGCATGTTAAAGAAGTTGCGGACTCCCAGGCTCTTCCGGACGCCTGCCACTGCCTTCAGCGCTGGATTAAAGATTGGTGCGTGGAGGTACGCCATGTTGGATTCGCCAATGGAGCGTTTCAGTTTCGCTTCGTCGGTGGTGAATTTCACCCCGTGGAACTCCATCACATTAGAGGCACCGCTTACAGATGTGGCTCCAAAGTTGCCGTGCTTGGCCACCTTGTAACCCGCTCCGGCCACCACGAAACAGGCAGCGGTCGAGACGTTGAAGGTGTTTTTGCCGTCCCCGCCGGTTCCCACGATGTCGATCGGATCAAATTCACTCAGGTCGACCCTGACCCGCATCTCCAACAGGGCATCCTGAAATCCAGCCAGTTCTTCGATTGAGATGCTCCGCATCAGGAATACAGTGATCAATGAGGCAATCTGCGCCTCCGTATATTTGCCCAGCACCATGTTCTGCAGGATCTCTCTGGCCTCGTCACGTCCGAGGAACTGGTGTTCGAATAGGCGGTACAATATCTGTTTCATAATTTGCTAATTTGCTAATGTGCTGATATATTTAAAATTAACACCTTAATCTCATGTCTCATGTCTCATAACTCATAACTCATATCTCAACTTTCGAGCCAGTTCTGCATGATTTTGCTTCCCAGAGGCGTTAGTACCGATTCGGGATGAAACTGAACGCCGCAAACATCATATTGCTTGTGACGGAGGGCCATGATCTCACCCGAGTCATCCACGGCAGTCACCTCCAACACGTCGGGAAAATTCGCTGAGCTTACTGCCCAGGAGTGGTAGCGGCCTGCTTCGAATGAATCCTCCATCCCCTTGAAGAGTCCGTTCTTTCCCGTGACAAAGATCTGTGAAGCGACCCCGTGGTGCACCTCGCTGAGGTTGATCAGCGTGGCACCGAATACCTCACCGATGGCCTGGTGTCCCAGGCAGACACCCAGGATGCTTTTGGCAGGCCCAAAACGTTTGACAATGTCGAGAAGCAGTCCTGCCTCGGAAGGGATACCCGGTCCGGGGCTGAGGAGGATCTTGTCGTAGGCTTCCACCTCCTCAAGGGTGATGGCGTCGTTTCTGTAAACATCTACTTCCCGGCCCAATGACTTGATCAAATGCACCAGATTGTAGGTGAACGAATCGTAGTTGTCTATGAGTAATATTTTCTTCATAACTTAATTTTTTAAGGTTTCGGCGATGTCGATGGCTCTTTTCAGTGCTCCCAGCTTGTTGTTGACCTCCTGGAGTTCGCTCTCGTCGTTGCTTTTAGCCACAATCCCTGCTCCGGCCTGGTAGAAAAGGGTGTTGCCCCTGCTGACAAAGGTCCGGATGGTGATCGCCTGGTTGAGGTTTCCATTGAAACCGATGAAGCCGATGCAACCGCCGTATGCACCGCGGCTGTGGGTCTCCAGTTCGGAGATCAGCTGCATGGCACGTACCTTTGGAGCACCGCTGAGGGTTCCTGCCGGGAAGGTATCGGCAAATGCCTTGATTGGATTGCTCTCGGGCAGGATGGTGCCACTGACCCTCGATACCAGGTGTATGACGTGCGAATAATAATGCACTTCCTTGTAGAAATTGATGTGAACCTCGTTGCAGTTGCGACTCAGGTCATTGCGGGCCAGGTCGACCAGCATCACGTGTTCTGCATTCTCCTTGGGATCCTGAAGTAGGGCCTCACTAAGGGCCTTGTCCTGCACCACGTCGCCGCTTCTTCTAACCGTTCCTGCAATCGGATCAATGGTTGCACGTCCGTTGGTAACTTTACAGTGGGTTTCTGGTGAGGAACCGAAGATCCTGAATCCGCCGAAATCAAAATAGAAGAGGTACGGGGAGGGGTTGACACTCCGAAGGGCTCTGTACACCTTGAAGTCATCACCCGTGAAGGGTTGTTCGAACCTCCGCGACAGCACCACCTGGAACACATCGCCCCTGAGGCAGTGCGAGATACCCTTGCGCACCATCTCCCGGTATTTTTCATCGGTGATGGGGGAGTGCTCCTTGCCGTTGAGCCGAAAATCGTAGGAGGCATAGTTGCGGTTGGCAATCAGGTGCTCCAGCTCTTCCAGGTTGGGCGACTCGCCCTCCTCCGTCAGTTCGATCAGGGTCAGTTCATCCTTGTAATGGTTGAATACGAGGATGTATTTGTATAGGATGTAGAGTAGGTCGGGTGCATCGTTCTCCTTTTGGTGGGTCTCAATGACTGCTATCTTTTCGAGGTATCGGACTGCATCGAAAGCCGTATAACCAAACACTCCGCATACATTTGCCTCCTTTCCTGTGACCCGGAAGCGAGCCATGAATCCGTTGAGGGCTTCTGAAACACCAAAGGATTCATTCAAGGGCTGCTCCTCAGTTCTTCCATCAGGGAATTGGGCAGTGCAGATGCCGCTGTTGATTCCAATCCTGGCCATGGGCCGCAGGGCAATGAAGGAGAGGCTATTCTCACTTGCGTGGAAGTCTGAGCTCTCCAGTAGTACCGACTCAGGATAAACATCCCTGACTTTCAGATAGATGCTTACCGGAGTATGCAAATCCCCAAGCACCTGTTTGCTGCAAGCGGTGTAGGAGTAGATTTTTTGAATATTCATTGATCTTTTTGTATTAATGCAATTTTAAAATGGAAAGTGAAAAGTGAAAAGTGAAGAGTGAAGAGTGATGAGTGAAAGACCTACCACTCCTGGAGAAACTCATATCTCATTTCCTATATCTCATATCTCATATCTTATATCTTATATCTCATATTTCATAACTCTCAACTCATCACTTTTATGTAGGTGTCCATATCCTTATCTCCTCTTCCCGACAGGGTAAGGACCACCACATCGGTTGGTTTGAAATTTATTTTGGAAAGTGCCCCGATGGCGTGGGCCGATTCGAGTGCAGGTATGATGCCTTCCAGTTGGGTCAGTTCGAAGGCCGCCTGAAGCGCTTCGTCGTCGTTCACGGCCAGGATGGTGGCCCTTCCTGTCGTGGCCAGGTGTGCATGCATGGGCCCGATACCGGGGTAATCCAGACCGGCAGAGATGGAGTATGGCTCTTCGATCTGCCCGTCTTCACTTTGCATCACCAAAGATTTGGTACCGTGCAGGATTCCGACTTTCCCCAGCTGGATGGTGGCTGCACTCTGACCGGAGTCGATACCCAGTCCGCCTGCTTCGGCCAGTACGATTTTTACTTTTTCATTGTCCAGATAATGGTAGATGGTACCGGCGGCGTTGCTGCCCCCACCTACGCAGGCGATCAGGTAATCGGGATAATCGCGGCCCTCCTTGGCCAGGAGTTGTTTTTTGATCTCCGCACTGATGACAGACTGCAAACGGGCCACCATGTCCGGATAGGGGTGAGGACCAACCGTAGAGCCGATGATGTAATAGGTATCGGCAGGATTGCAGCACCAGTCGCGGATGGCTTCGTTCGTGGCGTCCTTCAGGGTCATGTTGCCGGAGGTCACAGGGCGTACTTCTGCTCCCAGCATCTTCATTTTTTGGACATTGATGTGCTGACGAGCCACATCCGTCTTCCCCATGTAAACCACGCAAGCCATGTTCATCAGGGCACAGACCGTGGCGGTGGCTACCCCGTGCTGACCGGCACCCGTCTCGGCGATGATCCTGGTTTTACCCATTTTTCGGGCCAGCAGAATCTGTCCGATGGTGTTGTTGATCTTGTGGGCACCTGTATGGTTGAGGTCCTCCCGCTTGAGGTAAATTTTGCAGCCATATTTGGTGCTCAACCTGTTGGCCAAATACAAAGGTGAAGGGCGCCCAACATAATCCTCCAGCAACTGGTCGAACTCTTTTTTGAACTCCTCGCTCTCGAGGACTTTCAGATAGGTCGTCTGCAGTTCCTTGACACATTTGTGAAGAATCTCAGGGATATAGGCCCCGCCAAATTCTCCGTAATATCCATTCTGATCTGCCTGATAGCTTTTCATATTTTAGCGCTTTAATTTCTTTTATCCAATTAATTGCTATTAGCAATCAATATCCAAACAACTCTTATCTCTCATATCTTATCTCTCATCACTAGTGTCTCGTTTAAATATTAAAACGTTCTTTGAAAATTTGATAATCAGTTATTTATAGGGTAATTTCTTGCGTGACGATTTCAATTGGTTTTCTTTGGGTTTAA
>CAINVV010000140.1 GCA_903854235.1 uncultured Bacteroidia bacterium
ATTATTTGTTTCAATTCAAATGCTGAATCGGCAACCAGGATTCTGAAAAAAAAGGGAGCAAAAAATGCGCCTGTTCAATTTTGGATGACCTCTCCAGACACTGGAATTCGCTTTCAAAAGCAAAGCGTGAATCTTACCTTAGGCGAAGAAGACAAAACCTTGTTAGTCGTGAAAGTCGATGAAGGCCAGACCTTCCAGACCATGGATGGATTTGGTGATTGCCTGACCGATGGAAGTGCCATGCTGCTGAACAGGATGAGCCCGAAGGCAAGAAAAGTCTTGTTGAATGAGCTTTTTGGTACCAGAGGAAACAGCATTGGTATCAGCTACCTTCGGATTTCGTTAGGAGCTTCGGATCTAAGTGAACAACCCTATTCCTATGACGATTTGGAAGAAGGACAGGTTGACCCTAAGTTGAATAAATTTTCGATCGCTGCGGCAAGAAAAGATTTGATTCCTGTTTTGAAGGAGATTCTCCGGATCAATCCATCAATTAAAATCATGGCATCGCCCTGGTCACCTCCAACCTGGATGAAAAGTAACAACAATTTCAAGGGGGGGAGCCTGAAAAAAGAATGTTTTGGAGTTTATGCGGACTATTTTGTCAGGTACATCCGTGACATGAACCGCGAAGGTATTTCAATCGATGCCATCACCATCCAAAATGAACCTTTGCATCCGGGCAATGTGCCCAGTATGCTGATGGTGGCCGAGGATCAGGCACTCTTCGTCAGTCAAAACCTGGGACCGGCATTTCAGGCTGCAGGTTTAAAAACCAAGATCATTGTTTACGATCACAATGCCGATAAGATCAGTTATCCTTTGACCATTCTGCGCAATCCGGAAGCGGCCAAATATGTAGATGGTTCGGCCTTCCACCTCTATGGCGGACGGATCGAAGCACTTGCGGATGTTCACGCAGAGTTTCCCCAAAAGAATCTCTATTTTACGGAACAGTGGGTGGGTGCTCCGGGAAATCTGGCTGCCGATCTGGCCTGGCACACCAAAGTGCTGATCATTGGTGCTACCCGCAACTGGTGCCGCAATGTACTGGAGTGGAACCTTGCTGCGGATTCAAACAACAACCCTCATACAACCGGTGGATGCACCAGTTGCCTGGGAACCATTACTTTGGAGGGAGATCAGGTGACACGCAATCCTGCCTATTACATTTTGGCCCATGCAGCAAAATTTGTCAGACCAGGCTCCGTCCGGATTGCCTCAAATTACCTGGAAGCCTTGCCCAATGTTGCCTTTAGGACGGAAGAAGGAAAAATAGTGGTGGTGGTGATTAACGACTTTCAGGAGAGGAGAAAATTCAACATTTCCTTTTCGGGCAAAGCCTTTCAGGCTGAATTGGAAAAAGGGGCCGTAGGAACTTTTGTGTGGTAAATACAGTTTGACTCAGGAAATCTTCCAGCAAATTTCATTGCGGAAAATCGGTTCTTTAGGATTCGTAGCTTCGTTTGTATTTTGCCACCAGGTTGTTTCTCATTTCAAGCACGGCTGCCGAAATACCAACTTTGAAAAGGTGTGGCATGATGAACCTCTTGTGTTCTTCAGGTAGCTGATTTGCCCTCCAATTGAGGTATTGATGGCATTCCATCGCAGAAGGCATCGGAACCAATAAGGCTCCTTTATCGTAGACAGGCTGTAGCAATTGTTCCTTTCTGAGGCCGCAAACCTCGCTTCTTTTATCCGGTTGGGTTGGATGGTACAGCCAGATGCAATCCGAAGGATCTTCCTTTTCCAGCAATATTCCATCGCGGTAAATATTTCCCTCCTCGTCAAAAAATCTCCACAACATTTTCTTTCCCGGAAGGGTATTCTTTTCAATGTTCTCGGATATTTTCATGCTCGGTTTACCGTCACTCTCGCACAATTTGTAAACGCCATCGAGGGAAGCATCCGGTTTCCCGGTAACCAGTTCCGTTCCAATGCCAAAACCGTCGATGGGAGCTCCCTGATCTTCGAGACTCTTGATGACGTGTTCGTTCAGCTGGTTGGAAACAAAGATTCGCACCTCGTTTAGGCCCTCCTTGTCCAACATTTTGCGTGCCTTTTTGCTGAGGTAGGCCAGGTCACCACTATCCAGCCGGATTCCGACTAGCTTTTCGCCTAGCAGGGCCATTTCTTTTGCCACCAAAATGGCATTTGGAACTCCACTTCGGAGCGTGTCATAGGTGTCGACCAAGAGGATGGAACTCTTGGGGTTGATCTTCGCATAGCTGCGGAAGGCCGTCAATTCACTTTCGAAACTCTGGACCCAGCTGTGCGCCATTGTTCCGGAAACCGGGAGATCATACAGAAATCCTGCCTGTACATTGGAAGTGGAGGAGGCTCCACCAATGATGGCCGCCCTACTGGCCTGCAGTCCACCTAAACCGTGTGACCTTCTGAGACCAAAGTCAGAAAAAGATTTCCCATTGGCAGCCAATTTTACCCGGAAGGCTTTCGTGGCAATAAGGGACTGAAAATTCAATATGTTAAGCAACAAGGTTTCGATCAACTGCGCCTCAATCAGGTTGGCTTCGATCCGCACAATTGGTTCATTCGGAAACACCAGTTCTCCTTCTCTGACAGCCAGAATTCGTCCGTTAAAATGAAAATTGCTCAGGTATTGCAAAAATTCCGGTTTCATGCCTAATTTGCCCAGATAGGCAATGGCTTCAGCATCAAAGGTAAAGGTTTGAAGTTGTGCCAAAAAATCCGCCAGCCCTGCAAAAACGAGAAAGCCACCCTGAAAGGGATTGGTTCTAAAGAAATAGTCAAAAACAGCGCGTTCCTGCTGTTTTCCGGCATAAAAATAGCCCTGTGCCATGGATAGCTCATAGAAATCGGTGTACAAGCCGTTTATCCTGACAAGTTGAGCAGTCATTTTATCTTTCTATGGTTTGTGACCTGTTGGGACCAACCGAGACAATGGTAATGGGAACCTCCAGGTGCTCTTCTATGAACCGGATATAACTGTTGAGGGCTTCGGGAAATTTGGAGGTATTGTCTACTTCCGTCAGATCGGTTTTCCAACCGCCTAATTCTTCGTAAACTGGAACGACCTTGTCGTCAATTTCGTTGGGAAAATCTTTTGTCAATACGCCATCGATCGAGTAGGAGGTGCAGATCCGGATAGATTCAAACTGGTCCATCACATCCGCTTTCATCATGATCAGGTCGGTAACGCCATTGATCATGATGGCATAGCGCAGTGCGACCAGATCCAGCCAGCCGCAACGACGAGGCCTTCCCGTGGTGGAGCCGTATTCGTTGCCGATTCTGCGCAATGTCTCGCCGGTTTCATCCAGCAATTCGGTCGGGAAGGGGCCACTGCCTACACGGGTGCAATAGGCCTTGAAAATGCCATAAACCTTGCCGATTTTATTGGGAGCGATGCCGAGTCCGGTACAGGCACCTGCCGTGATCGTATTCGAGGAGGTTACAAAGGGATAGGAACCGAAATCGATGTCGAGCATGGTTCCCTGGGCACCTTCGGCGATGATGCTTTTTCCCGCCAATAACAGGTCGTTGATGAAGTGTTCACTGTCTATCAACTGAAATTGCTTGATTACTTCAATGCCTTCGAACCACTCCTTTTCATAATCGTGGAGGGCCTGCTCGTAATCGAAGTCGTAGAATTTGGTAAGCATTTCGATGTGTTGATCCACGCGTGCCTGGTATTTTTCCTTGAAATTGTAGAGGATGTCGCCGATACGCAGGCCGTCCCGTCCTATTTTATCCCGGTAGGTAGGTCCGATTCCCTTGAGCGTTGATCCGATTTTGGAAGCTCCTTTGGCTTTTTCAGATGCGGCATCCAGCAAACGATGGGTGGGCAGAATGAGATGTGCTTTTTTTGAAATGTAGAGTGTCTTTGTCAAATCAAATCCAATATTTTTCAAGGATTCGATCTCCTTCTTAAAAATGGAAGGATCTATGACGACTCCGTTGCCAATGATGTTGATCTTGTCTCCACGAAAAATTCCGGAAGGGATGGTGTGAAGGACGTGCTTGATGTTGTTGAACTCAAGCGTATGCCCGGCATTGGGACCACCCTGAAAGCGGGTAATGACATCATATCGTGGGGTCAATACATCCACCACTTTTCCTTTTCCTTCATCTCCCCATTGAAGACCCAGCAATACATCAACTCGCATTTGACTATTATTTATTGATTTAACAAAACCACGCAAAATTAAGCCATTTTTAGCAGAAATGGTCACAATTCCAACCTCTGACTGTCAGAATTAAAATAAACTTCATACTGTTTTCCTTTCAGGGCCTCGATGATTGCCGGACATAAAAAAACCTCCTAGAACAGAGGCTTTCTTACTTATATTTTCGGTCACTCACTTCGACTCTTCTGATTCTCCATAGAGGTAAAGGGAGTGGTGCGACAATTTGAAATTATGAAGCGCACAGGCATCTTCAATAATCTGTCGGATGCGTTCATCGTGAAATTCAGTCACCTTGCCAGTACGAATATCAATAAGATGGTCGTGCTGCGTCGTAGCGAGGGTTTTCTCAAATTGTGCAATATTCTTCCCGAATTGATGCTTAACCACTAATTTGCAGTCAAGAAGGATCTCGATGGTATTGTACAGAGTCGCCCTACTGACACGGTAATTTTTGTTTTTCATCGAGATATAAAGTGTCTCAATGTCAAAATGACCGTCGCGGGAATAAATTTCATCAAGGATGGCATAACGCTCAGGCGTCTTACGATGCCCGTTTCTTTCAAGGTATTCCGTGAAGATATTCTTGACCGTTTCTTTGTTTTTCTGAATGCTATTCATACTTAAACTAAGTTAAAATAGAGTGTAAAGATAATTTTTTTTTCAAGATTGCTACTTATCTAAAAAAACTTTAACAACAATATTTGGGGGGATGCTCCCTGAGGATTTATCTTGTTGTTTACATCCCTGATCTTGAACACCTCAAAATTCAATTTTAACACAATGATACCTATTTCCCGCTCATGGTTTGCTGTTCTACCAACGCTCCGAAATGCAAATACGCTTGATACAGGGCACTGTATCTCTGTGCGTTGACAGGGTTGGGCACATATTCTGTTTCGAAACCTCCACCCATGGCTTGCTGGGCTTCAGCGATGGTGGGATACAGGCCGCCAACTACTGCTGCCGCCATGGCAGAACCCAAGGCACAGGCCTGCTCACTTCGCGCAACCAGTATCGGTTTGTTGAGGACATCCGCCACTACCTGCATGACGAAGGGTGATTTTTTTGCAACGCCGCCGAGGGCAATAATGCCCTCAATCGGAATGCCTTCCCCAATGAAACGGTCGATGATTTTCTTAGAGCCAAAGGCGGTTGCTTCGACCAATGCGCGGAAAATGCCAGGTGCTTCGGAACCAAGATTTAATCCGAAAATGGCACCTTTGAGAAGTTGGTTGGCATCCGGTGTACGTCGTCCATTGAGCCAGTCGAGGGCAAGGATTCCGGTTTCTCCGATTTCTATCTTTTCAGCCTCGCTGGTAAGCCAGGGAATCAAGTTTTCGACTATTTCTGAGATCAACTCATTTTTGGTGTTTGCATCCAGTTTAGTGGTTTGTTGGATCAATGCAATGGCCGGACCGGCCAATAAATTCTTGAACCAGGCATAGACATCTCCGAAGGCCGATTGTCCGGCTTCCAGACCCAACATCCCGGGGATTACGGATCCATCCACCTGACCGCAAATGCCTTTGACGAACTTATCACCGACCTCTTCTGACGGAGCGATCAGGATGTCACAGGTAGAGGTTCCCATGATTTTACTCAGAAAGTAAGGTTTGATTTCGCCACCCAATGCCCCAATGTGGGCATCGAAGGAACCGGCTCCCACTGCCACCTGTTCGCTCAGTCCCAGACGCCTGGCCCATTCAGAACTCAGGTTGCCTGCCTTTACTTCGCAGGTATGTGTTTCTGTGTATAACCTTGACCTCAGTCCGGATAGCAGGGGATCCAATTTTTCCAGAAATGCTTCGGCAGGAAGCCCTTCAAATTCTGCGTGCCACATCGCCTTGTGACCTGCAGCACAGCGGCTTCTTTTGAGAGAGAGGGGATCATGGTTGCCTGTTAGCAGGGCAGGGATCCAGTCGCAGTGTTCAACCCAGGAATAGGCCGATTTACGGATGGAACTGTCTGCTCGCAGCACGTGGAGAATCTTGGCCCAAAACCATTCGGAGGAATAAATTCCACCTTCAAATTTGGTGTAATCCACTCCGCCCCAACTTCTGGCGAGTTGGTTGATCTCTTCGGCTTCGGCGGTAGCCGTATGATCCTTCCAAAGGACAAACATGGCATTGGGATTTTCAGCGAATTCGGGTAGCAATGCCAGCGGTGTTCCCTGCCTGTCTACTGCGACAGGAGTGGATCCGGTTGTATCAATGGAGATCGCAACAACATTCTCTGCACTACCTTCAGGAGCTTTGGCCAGTACATCCGTAATGGTTCTTTCAATTCCTTCCAGATAATCGAGTGGATGCTGGCGAAAACGGTTGTTGACGGGATCGCAGTATTTTCCGGCTTTCCACCTGGGATAGTAATAAACGCTGTGTGAAATTTCCTTTCCGTTTGCAGTATCCACCAGGACGGTACGAACGGAGTCGGTACCATAATCAACTCCTATTGTGTAATTTGACATAGTTTGACATTTGTATTAATATAAAAAGTAATAGTTTTCATTTTTGATACATAAAGTTTCTCCAATTGACCAGGAGAGCAACGGAACCAAGTTTCCGGTAACCAACAATTTATTTCTGTCCGTAGTATGCACCTTTTCCGTGCTTGCGCAGGTAATGCCTATCGAGCAGAAACTGATCGATTGATGCCACCTTGTTCAGGGTCAACGCATGATGGGCCATTTTGGCGACTTGCTCCAATACTACCGCATTGTGAACAGCATCCGCTGCATCCATACCCCAGGAAAACGGACCGTGACCAGAAACCAATACGGAAGGAACCGATGCCGGATCTACATTCAGGGTTTTGAAAGTCGCCACAATGACGTTGCCGGTCTCGGCTTCGTACTTTCCTTCCACTTCCTCCTGACGTAGTTTTCTGGTGCAAGGGATCTCCCCATAAAAATAGTCTGCATGCGTGGTTCCCAGTGGAGGGATGGCCAGACCCATCTGCGCCCAGCTGGTGGCCCACTCGGAATGCGTATGGACGACTCCTCCGATGGCACCGAATTCCCTGTAAAGAATCAGGTGCGTCGGTGTATCAGAAGAAGGTTTCAATTTGGAATCGACAGTTTTCCCATCCAGGTCTACCAATACCATATCTTCCCAACTCATGGATTCATAGGCCAATCCGCTTGGTTTGATGGCGATGACACCCCGTTCCCTGTCAATCTCCGATACATTGCCCCAAGTGAAAATGACAAGACCGTGTTTGACAAGATCGAGGTTTGCTTCGAATACACGCTTTTTGAGTTCGGTATACATTGTTTCGTTTATATTTGGCTGTTAGCTATTAGTTTTTCCCCTACCAGAAATACACATAAAACGTCACACAGGCAGCTACTACCCCCAGCGAAGCAATCACATCCCACTTGTTCCAGCTATTCCGGAGGAGGGTTTTGTAGTCGCCGTTGAAGGTGATAAACTCAATCTGTTGAGCGGTTGGTTTTGGCGTGAAAAACGATACCACTACCATCATCAACATGATAAATACAAGCAACCAAACTTCGAAGATAAGCCAATTGGTTCGCCAAAACCAGGTGGTGGATTCCCAATGCCACCCTGTCATGATGTCTTTACCTGTATGAGTGATGATGTTTGTGAGCAGGCGGATCATGCCAAGAATAAAGCCAACGATCATGCCTGTCTCCCCAGCCTTGGGTGTAATCCGCTTGGAAAATATGCCGAGTACGAATACGGCCACCATCGAAGGAGCAAGCAATGATTGAATGCCCTGGATATAGTCGTAAAGGCTGCCAAGACTCATCATGATTGGTATCCAAATAATTCCAAGAAACACAACAACAATGGTTGCAATACGGCCTACCAAAACGTATCTGGCCTCACTTTTGCCTTTGAACATTGGCTTATAAAAGTCTTCAGTATAAAGTGTCGCACAGGAGTTGAAGAATGCAGCCAAAGAAGCAACCAGGGCAGAAATAAAACCGATGGTTACGATCCCCTTAACTCCGGCGGGTAGCACAAACTTAACCATAGAACCAAAGGCCATATCAGGATTCGCTAATGTAAAACCGCTGCCTGGACGTGCCGCCAATGCAGCTGCAACCATACCCGGAATCAGAAACATAAATACAGGCAACAATTTGAAATAACCAGCAGCAATAGTCCCTCTGCGTGCACGCATCATCACTACATCGCTGGCCTCACCTTTTCGCTGTCCGAGTACACGTTGAACAATGTGCTGGTCGGTCGCCCAATACCAAAGACCAATGATTGACGCTCCGAGAAACACCCAAACACCCGGATATTCATCATACAGCGGGTTGCCCGTTTCGAAATGGAATAAGTGGTTTGTCCCGTATGCAACACCGTTGGCTCCTACGTTGAGAGATTTGGTATAGTCGATCATTGCCGTCCAGCCATGAGCAACACTGCCTCCTCCCAGTGCTGACAAGCCTAAGAAAAGCACAAGGAATGAACCAATGATAAGTATAGGCGTCTGAATGGCCGATAGGGTCATCACACCTTTCATGCCACCCAATACTGTAAATATTCCTGTCAATAATATTAAACCAATAGCCCCGTACCAGAAAGGCAAGCCAAGAAGACTCTCCATGAAGATGCCACCGGTAAAAGCGGTTACACTCACTTTGGTCAGCACGTAGGCGATCAGCGTAATGATAGAAAGCCAGGAACCGGTTCGGGGAGTGTATCGGTTTTTGAGAAAGTCGGGCATGGTGATAATTTTCCCCAACTTGTTATTCATCAACTGGTAAAAAGGCACAAAGAGCCATCCCAAAATCAGGATCATCCAGCCGTGCATCTCCCAGTGAGCCATGGCAACACCTGACTTTGCACCTGTGCCTGCGAGTCCCACAAGATGTTCGGAACCGATATTGGCGGCAAAGATAGCCGCACCAATAATATACCATGGCTCCCCTTTGCCAAATAGATAATCTTCACTGTCGGCTCCTTTTTGCAAACGGTTGTGCTTTTGAATGGAATGCCATACAGCCCAGCTGACAGCCAAAATGCCGACCACAATAATTGCCCAGTCGAGCCAAATAAATTCTTGAGAAGTCCAATTCATGTATTTAAACTTTTTAGTTTGATCAGTATTTAAAACAAATGAAAAGTGATAAGTGAAAAATAAGATGGGAGATGCAATTTTAATCTTATGTCTTATATCTCATATCTCATATCTCATTTCTCATATCTCATATCTCATTTCTCATATCTCTCCGTTAGATTCCTTTCGACAGATGATAATACAAATCATTCCACCTAAGCTCTTTCTTGAACGCAGAGATGTTTGTTTCATCGTTGATGATCAGGTATTCGATACCTGCCATCTCGGCAAAATCTTCGAGAACTTCAGCTGGAATGGCCTGGGAGAAGGAAGTGTGGTGTGCTCCTCCTGCAAGTATCCAGGCACCTGCCCCGATCTCAAGATCTGGTTTGGGTATCCAGAGGGCACTGGCGACGGGCAGTCTGGGCATGGGTGCATCCAATTCAACTACTTCCACTTCATTAACAATCAAGCGAAAGCGGTTTCCCATGTCGATCAGCGAGGCATTCAGTGCCTGGCCAGGTTTTACAGTGAATTTGGATCGTACGGGATCCGCTTTTCCACCGATTCCGAGTCTGTGAATTTCAACCCTTGGATTTTCCTGGGCGATGGATTCACAGACCTCCAGCATATGGGATCCCAATACTTTTGCTCCGGATGGGTGCAAATGATAGGTGTAGTCTTCCATAAACGAAGTGCCGCCGGTCAGCCCCGCGGCCATCACCTTCATGGCACGAACCAGTGCGGCTGTTTTCCAGTCGCCTTCGGCTCCGAATCCATATCCATCGGCCATCAGGCGCTGAACAGCAAATCCAGGCAATTGAATGAGACCCTGAAGATCTTCGAAGGTGGTGGTAAAGGCCATAAACCCTCCTTTTTTGAGAAAAGCCCTCATTCCAATTTCTATCCTGGCGGATTCCCGGAGTGACTCATGTTCGGTTCCACCTTTTTTGAGACTTTCTACAATTTCGTATTTTGATTCGATTTCAGCTACCAGCGTGGCAATATCCTTGTCTTCAACTTCGTTGACGAATTTTACCAGATCTCCGATACCATAGCCGTTCACGGATACGCCCAGTTTAATTTGCGCCTCAACTTTATCGCCTTCCGTAACGGCAACTTCCCGCATATTGTCACCCCATCGGGCTACCTTCAGATGGCGCAATTCGTTCCAGCCAGCTGCGGCCCTCGTCCAAAGGCCAATCTTTTCCTGGACTTTCGGCTCCTGCCAATGACCTACTACAACCTTGCGCTGAATGCGGAGCCTGCTTCCGATGAACCCAAATTCGCGGTCGCCGTGGGCAGCCTGATTCAGGTTCATGAAATCCATGTCGATTTCGGCCCAGGGAAGGTCGCGGTTAAACTGGGTATGCAGATGAACAAACGGTTTTTGCAGGGAGATTAATCCGGCAATCCACATTTTGGCCGGAGAAAAAGTGTGCATCCAGCATATCAATCCGATGCAGTCGGATGCATTGTTGGCCTCCTTGCACAATTCTGTGATTTCGGCAGGAGTTTTTACGACCGGCTTGAAAACTACCCTAACGGGGATACTCCCGGAAGAATCAAATGCTTTGGCAATAACCGTTGAGTTGGATTTGACCTGTTCCAACGTCTCTGGACCGTATAAATGCTGGCTTCCTGTTACAAACCATACTTCAAACTGCTTCAACGAGGTTTTGTTCATGATTGTTGTTTTAATATTTATAATGTTTGTTAATGTCTTATTTCAAATAATGCATTGTTTGA
>CAINVV010000141.1 GCA_903854235.1 uncultured Bacteroidia bacterium
ACAACTGTCACTCAGTCTCTTTTAACGAGACAGTAGTGATATCTCATATCTCATATCTTATATCTCTCCCTCAAATCTTCGGATTCCCTCCCTTTAGCCTTTATCCTTTTTTCTCTTCTCCAGCCACTCCCTGTACATTTCCAGCGGCATGTTCATCTTTCGCTTCTCCTTTTGCCAGGCCGGATCATACAACATTCCGGTACAGAGACATTTTGAATGCTTCATCCGTAAAAGGATGTCGTAATTGACACAACTTTGGCAGCCTTTCCAGAACTGCTCGTCGTCAGTAAGTTCCGAGAAGGTGACAGGTCTGTAGCCCAGGTCTGAATTTATTTTCATGACAGCGAGTCCGGTCGTTAATCCGAACAGTTTTGCCTCCGGAAACCGCTTTCTGGATATCTCGAAAGCCTTGTGCTTGATGCGACGAGCCAAACCGAATCCGCGGTAGTCCCAATGCACGATCAAACCCGAGTTTGCCACATATTTCTCATCACTCCACGATTCGATGTAGCAGAATCCTGCAAATTTTTCGCCATCAAGAGCAATGATGGCCTTTCCTTCACTGATTTTGCCCGCGATGTATTCATAGGTGCGGCGAGCAATACCGGTACCACGCTCCTTGGAGGCTTTCTCGATGGTATCGTTAATTTCATCCACATATTTCAGATGCTCCTCCCCTGCCTGAATAACGCTGATTTCAGGCTTTTGCGCTTCTTTTTCCTTCTTTTGAAATATCATGTCAAAATTTTGTTTTCAATTAGTTACAATGCTTCTGGTTGTTGGCTACTAATCCATCGGAAGGAGAGAATTTTGATCTTACGTTCTTCTCCTTTTGCCTTTTAACTTTTGCCTTCAGAGTCTGTCTTCAAGTTTTGGCATAAGGCCAACCAATGCCCTGATCACATCATTTCTGCCAACGCCATCCCGGAGCACAACCAGAATGGTATCATCCCCTGCGATGGTGCCGAGAATTTCGGCACAACCCGATTCATCAATGGCAAGAGCCGTACTGGGAGCAAATCCCGGCAGGGTCTTGATCACACCCAAATTGCCTGAAAACTCAATTCCCCTGATTCCATCAGCCAAATAATTCAACCTGGACTGGCTCGCTTCCGAAGCGGGATGCAGCTGTTCATAAGATGGCAGACGGTAAACATAGCCCACTTTGGCATCGCTCACCTTGATGACCTGCAAGGATTTCAAGTCACGCGACAGGGTCGCCTGTGTTACATCCATCCCCTTGGAGAGCAACCTCATTTGAAGGTCATCCTGGTTGCTGATGACTTCGCTGGAGATGATCTTTTTGATCAATTCAAAACGCTCCTCCTTATTTTTCAAAACAAATTATTTTTGTATATTTATTCGTATTAAAATGCAAATATAACTACTTTAATCACTAATATGGCATATTTTTGCATTTCAATCTAAATTTTGTCTCGAATGTTAAGAATTTATGAATATTTATAAATTTTAAACAGGCCCTTTGCGTAATCAGAAGTTTTGTCTACTTTTGCCACCGTGCGACAACATCCGGGAATATCGAACTTGTTAACGCAAAAAATGCGTTTTTACTGCTGATAAAAAAGTAGTGGAAACGCATTTTTTCTTTATTTGAGACGGGTAAATTGTCAAAATGATTTTGGATTTTAAATTTTAAATTTTGGATGATTGCCGCAGCTCACCTTGAATTTGTTTGAATGGCTCTGCTTGATGCTAACTGCTAAAAGCTAACAGCCAATGGCTTGAAGATAAATATTTAGAGAACATACAAAGCAACTACAATGCGAAAAGTTAAGTTGGTACTCGAAGATGGTACGACATTTGAAGGAAAATCATTCGGTTATGAAAAATCAGTAACCGGAGAGGTGGTCTTTTATACTGCCATGACGGGTTATCCGGAGAGTTTGACAGATCCCTCCTACACCGGACAAATCCTGGTCTCGACCTACCCGATGATTGGAAACTACGGGGTTCCTTCAGACAGGAAAGAGAATGGTCTTCCTCGCCATTTCGAATCGGATAAAATACACATCACGGGTCTGGTGGTCGACAATTATTCCTTTGGATACAGCCACTGGAATGCACAGTCAAGCCTTGCAGACTGGATGAAATCGCAGCAGATACCAGGCATTTATGGCATCGACACAAGAATGCTCACCAAAATCCTACGGGAAAAGGGCTCCATGATTGGGAAAATTGAGTTCGCGGGCGAATCCATAGAAATGGAGGATCCCAACCTGCAGAATCTAGTGGCCAAAGCCAGTACAAATACCGTGGAGACTTATGGTTCAGGCGATATCACGGTCGTTCTCGTGGATTGCGGCGTGAAGAACAACATCATTCGCTGCCTGATCCGAAGGGGAGTCAAAGTGGTTCGTGTTCCCTGGGATTACGATTTCAACACTATACCCTATGACGGGCTGTTTCTTACCAATGGTCCCGGGGATCCAACCATGTGCGATATCACCGTGGAACACATACGGAAAGCCATCTCACTGGACAAACCCATTATGGGAATTTGTCTCGGTAACCAGCTGCTCGGACTGGCAGGCGGGTGCAAAACCTACAAGCTGAAATATGGACACAGAAGCCACAACCAGCCGGTGCTGCTGAGTGGTACCAACAGGTGTTTCATTACCTCCCAAAACCACGGGTACGCCATTGATCAGGATACCTTGCCGGATGATTGGGAAACCCTCTTCTACAATGTAAATGACAATACCAACGAAGGAATCAGGCACAAAACCAAACCCTTCTTCTCCACCCAGTTTCATCCGGAAGCCTCATCGGGTCCGGTTGATACGGAATACTTATTCGACGATTTTATTGCGAATATTTTAAAATCAAAAACAACAAAGTGAAGCATCCATTCGGAAATATTTCTCCTTATTCTTCAATTGGAATACCGGTACAGACGTTGCATGCAACGTCTCTACTGCTACCTATCATCAACATCTCAACAGAATTGCCATGCTAAACACAGACATCAAAAAGGTAATCGTTCTCGGGTCAGGCGCACTGAAAATCGGTGAAGCCGGTGAATTCGACTATTCCGGATCTCAGGCATTGAAGGCCTTGAAGGAAGAGGGAGTCTACACCATCCTGATCAATCCGAACATTGCCACCATCCAAACATCCGAAGAGATTGCCGATAAGATTTACTTTTTGCCGATTACAGCCTATTTTGTTGAAAAAGTAATTCAGAAGGAAAAACCCGACGGCATCTTGCTCGCTTTCGGTGGACAGACTGCGCTGAATTGCGGGGTTGACCTGTTTCGACAAGGTATTCTGGACAAATACAACCTGAAGGTGATCGGTACGCCTGTACAATCGATCATCAACACGGAAGACAGAGAAATCTTCTCCGGCATTCTGCACGAAATTGATGTACTGACGCCAAGAAGCATTGCTTGTACCTCCATCGAACAGGCCCGGGAGGCAGCCAACAAACTGGGTTATCCGCTGATCATACGGGCGGCCTACACCCTCGGCGGACTTGGATCCGGGTTCTGCTCCAACGAAGAAGAACTGAATAAACTGGCCGATAATGCCTTTTCCTATTCGGGCCAAATCCTGGTCGAAGAATCCATCAAGGGATGGAAAGAGGTCGAATACGAAGTGGTACGCGACCAGTACGACAACTGCATCACCGTTTGCAACATGGAGAATTTCGACCCGCTTGGAATTCACACAGGTGAATCCATTGTTGTCGCTCCTTCCCAGACCCTCTCCAATGACGAATACCACAAGCTGAGGGCACTTTCCATCAAAATCATCCGTAAAATTGGGGTGATTGGGGAGTGCAACGTCCAGTTTGCACTGGATCCCAATTCAGAAGATTACCGGGTGATTGAAGTAAATGCCAGATTATCGAGATCCTCGGCACTGGCCTCAAAGGCAACCGGTTATCCACTGGCCTTCGTGGCGGCCAAACTCGGACTGGGTTATGGACTGCACGAACTGAAAAATTCGGTCACCAAGGAGACCACTGCCTGTTTTGAACCTGCCCTCGACTATTGTGTGGTGAAAATCCCGCGCTGGGACCTCGGCAAATTTGTCGGCGTATCGAAGAATCTGGGATCCAGTATGAAATCGGTAGGTGAAATCATGGCTATCGGCCGAAACTTCGAGGAGGCCATCCAAAAAGGGCTCCGGATGATCGGAATTGGCATGCACGGTTTCGTAGGAAACAGGGGCGACATGGAGATCATCGACATCGATGAAGAGCTGGTGAATCCAACCGACCGCCGTATTTTTGCCATCGCCGAAGCCTTTCACAAAGGTTATTCAGTGGATAAAATATGGGAAATCACCCGCATCGACAAGTGGTTTTTGATGCGGCTACAAAATATCTACCTGCTCAGGACGCAACTGTCAGGGTTCAATACCCTTGAGAATCTAACTGCGGATCTGTTGCAGGATGCAAAAAAACTGGGATTTTCTGATTTCCAGATTGCCAGGATTGTCATCAAATCAGGAGTTCGGGACATGAATGCAGAAAGCCTGAAAGTAAGGGATTTCAGAAAAAAACACAACATCCTTCCTTTCGTCAAGCAGATTGATACCCTTGCGGGCGAATATCCTGCCCAAACCAACTACCTCTACATGACCTACAACGGGTCCGAACACGATGTGGAATTTCAGCACGACAACAAGTCGATCATTGTTTTGGGTTCCGGGGCTTACCGGATTGGCTCTTCCGTCGAATTCGACTGGTGTTCGGTGAATGCCGTTAATACGATTCGCAAGGAGGGTTTCAGGGCCATCATGATCAACTACAATCCTGAAACGGTCTCAACCGATTACGACAACTGCGACAGACTCTACTTTGACGAACTTTCCCTGGAAAGGGTTTTGGATATCTGCGATCTGGAAGAGCCAAAGGGAACCGTGCTGTCGATGGGCGGCCAAATACCGAACAATCTGGCGATGCGGTTGCATGCCATGAAGGTTCCCATTTTGGGAACCACTGCCGAAAAGATCGATAATGCTGAAGATCGTAATAAATTTTCTGCGATGCTGGATAAACTGGAAGTCGATCAGCCCCGCTGGAGCCAGCTTACTACCATCGAAGAGGTTAACAAATTTGTAGATGAAGTCGGATTCCCGGTACTGATCCGTCCATCCTATGTATTGTCGGGTGCAGCCATGAATGTAGTCACCAACCCCGACCAACTGGAACATTTTCTTACCCTGGCGGCGCACGTTTCGAAGGAACACCCTGTGGTCGTCTCCGAATTCATTGAAAATGCAAAGGAGATCGAGGTGGACGCAGTAGCCAAGAATGGCGAAATCGTAGCCTATGCCCTCTCAGAGCACGTCGAATTTGCGGGGGTGCACTCAGGCGATGCCACCATCGTCTTTCCTCCCCAGAAATTGTACGTGGAGACCATCCGCCGCATCAAGAAAATATCCAAAAAAATTGCGAAGGCACTTGAAATCACAGGCCCTTTCAACATTCAGTATCTGGCCAAGGACAACGACATCAAAGTGATTGAGTGCAACCTCCGGGCTTCCCGATCCTTCCCCTTCGTTTCCAAGGTACTGAAGACCAACCTGATCGAAATTGCCACCAAGGCAATGCTGGATGTGCCTTTCGAAAAACCCGATAAATCGCTGTTTGAGCTGGATTACGTGGGGGTAAAAGCACCGCAGTTCTCCTTCCACAGGTTGCTGAATGCTGATCCGGTGTTGGGTGTCGATATGGCCTCCACCGGAGAAGTGGCTTGCATCGGTGAAAATTTTTATGAAGCACTGCTTAAATCCATGCTCTCCGTCGGTTACCGCATTCCGAAGAAAACAATTCTCATCAGCTCAGGACCTGTCAGGGGAAAAATTGAACTGCTTGCCAGTGCAAGAATGTTGATAGATCGTGGTTTCACCATCTATGCCACTGGCGGAACCCACCATTTCTTCCAGGAAAATGGAGTGGAAACAGAAAAAGTTTTCTGGCCCGACGAGGAGGACATGTCACCCAATACCCTGGAGTTGATCAAGCAACGAAAGATCGAGTTGGTCATCAACATCCCGAAGGATCATACCAAGCGGGAACTCTCCAACGGATACCGCATCCGCAGGAATGCCATCGACTTCAACATCCCGCTGATTACCAACGCACGTGTGGCCAGCGCCTTCATCTATGCCATCTGCAAACTGGAGATGGACGATATCAGCATCAAGTCGTGGGATGAGTATAAATAAAGGATGAAGTGGGGACTCTGAAGATTTGGGAAAGATAGGAGATATGAGATATGAGATATGTGAAGTGGGTGGGGAGCCAATAAAGATCAATGCGTCCTTTACTTTAGCCTTTATCCTTCTGTAAGGATTCATTTCATTGACCAATCTTCAATTAGTACTGTAATTTATCCATGAAATGAATACTTATAGTTATCTTCGTTCAATCGATATTAACCATAACCTTCAAGAAGCATGGATCTATTTTCAGCACAGGAAGTCACCAAAACCTATTCCAATTTCAAGGCGCTATCCGAAGTCTCCATCTCCGTTCCGGAGGGTACTGTTTTCGGTTTGCTGGGCCCCAACGGGGCAGGAAAAACGACACTGATCCGCATCATCAACCAAATTACGGCACCCGATAGCGGAACCATCTGGTTTCAGGGTCGCCAGATGAAACCGGATGATATCTACCAAATCGGGTATCTGCCTGAGGAGCGTGGATTGTATAAAAAGATGAAAGTCGGCGAACAGGCACTCTATCTGGGAATGCTCAAAGGTCTCTCACGCAGGGATGCGATGCGTGAACTAAAGATCTGGTTTGAAAAATTCGAAATCATCTCCTGGTGGGACAAAAAAGTGATGGAACTTTCGAAAGGGATGCAACAAAAGGTTCAGTTCATTTGCACAGTTCTCCACAAACCCAAACTAATGATTTTTGATGAGCCGTTCAGCGGTTTTGACCCGATCAATGCCGAGATTTTGAAGGAGGAGATCCTGCGCATGAAAAGAGAGGGTGCCACCATCATCTTCTCCACCCACAACATGGAATCCGTTGAAGAGCTGTGCGATCACATCGCCCTGATCGACAAATCCAAAAAAATTCTGGATGGTCCGACCCTGAACATCCGCGAGCAATACAAATCCAACATATTCGACGTCGCCTACAAGGGAGATTATGCCAAAATTGAACAACAAATTGGCCACAAATATTCCATTCTGGCACACGATGAGACAGGCAGAACCAACAGCCTGAAAATACAGTTTCTGAATGGCAGCAGCTCAGGCATGCTGATCAAGGATCTGGTGGATCAGGTCGAGATCGTCTCTTTCAACGAGCTCATTCCAAGTATGAATGAGGTTTTCATCAAAGTTGTCAAACAAAACGCTTAACCAAACACCATGAGCAAAATAGGACTAGTTCTCACCAGAGAATACACCACGAGGGTCAGGAAAAAATCATTCATCGTCATGACCATCCTGATGCCGGCCCTGATGGCCGCCATGTTCATTCTTCCCAGCTATTTCATGTCGCAGGACGACACGAAAGAGCGGACTATTGCCGTTTACGACGGCTCCACCATCCTGCTGGGTCAGCTGGAAAGTAACAACTACACCAAGTTCAAGTTCATTCCGGAGGCCGAGTACCTGAAGATCAAGGACCATCTGAAAACTTCTGATTTTTATGCCTTGCTGGTCATTCAGCCCAATTTATTAAATACAAATACAGTACAGCTGATCTCTGCCAGCAATATCCCTTTTGATTTGAAGTACCAGATCCGCGACAAGATAAGATCCGTGATCGAAAAGGAGAAAATGGCGGACGTAATCAAACAGACCAATGTTCCCGATTTGGAAACCCGCATCGCGGCTACCAAGACCTCCATCAACGTCAACACCATTAAACTGGGCGAAAGTGGGGAAGCAAAAAAGAGCTCTACTGAAATTGGAATGGTTCTCGGCTACATCTTCGGATTCGTCATTTACATGTTCATCCTGCTTTACGGGCAGATGGTGATGCAGGGGGTGATGGAAGAGAAGCAAAGCAGGATCGTGGAGGTGATCATCTCCAGTGTCAAGCCTTTTGAACTGATGATGGGCAAAATCATTGGAATTGCCATGGTCGGACTGACCCAGCTTTTCATCTGGATCATCCTGGGGGTGGCGATTATCTCCGGAGCAAGAGGTATGATGCCTGCCGCACAGCACGCCGGTTCAGCACAGGAAATCATTGCCCAGTCTGCTGCACAGGCCAATGCTCCTGCTGAACTGGATAAAATGCAGGACATACTCTCCATGATGGGATCCGTCAATTTTCCGCTGATCATCGGATGCTTCATCTTCTTCTTTATAGGCGGATACCTCCTTTACAGCTCCCTCTTCGCAGCCGTTGGTTCCGCAGTCGATGCGCAGGAGGATGCCCAGCAGTTTATGATGCCCATCATGATGCCCATCATCCTGGCCATCCTGGTGATGATGAGTGCCATCAAAAATCCCGAAGGTCCTGTGGCCTTCTGGTTCAGTATGATTCCGTTTACCTCGCCGGTGGTGATGATGGCCCGGATACCTTTTGGGGTACCTTACTGGCAACTGGCTCTTTCGATGGTACTGCTGATCGCTACATTTGTTGCGATGGTTTGGGCTGCCGGAAAAATATACAGAACAGGAATCCTGATGTACGGTAAAAAAGCATCCTGGAAGGAGTTGGGCAAATGGCTGACCTACAAATCATAAATGCCGTCATCGATTTAGGTACCAACACCTGCAACCTTTTGATTGCCGAGACTACAGCACCCGGAAATTTCAGGGTACTGCACGAGGAACGGATCGCCGTCAAGATGGGCAGAGGGGGTATACACAAGAAAAAATTGCTTCCCGAAGCAATGGAGAGAGGGCTGAATGCCCTCTCTCTGCATGAAATAAACATTCGGAGGTTTGGGGCATCCACGGTTCGGGTGATCGGCACTTCCGCCATTCGGGGAGCTTCCAACAAGGCAGAATTTGCAGAAATGGTGAAAACCCGTTTTGGATGGGAAATGGAGATCATCGACGGAAGCAGCGAGGCGGAATACATATTTCGGGGAACCGTGAATTCTTTGCCACCACTTCAGGAAAAATACCTGGTCGTGGATATCGGGGGCGGTAGCAACGAATTTATCCTGGCAGAAGGAGAAAATATACTTTGGAAAAAAAGCTTCAATATTGGCATTGCCAGAGTTCTGGAGCTATTTACCCTCTCCGATCCTCCGCTGAAAGCAGAAATCATCACCGTGGAGGAGTGGTTCAAGGACCATTTGAGCGAGTTGGAGGAGATTTGTCAACTTCATCATCCAAAAGTATTGGTCGGATGCTCCGGCGCCTTCGATACCCTGATGGACATTCTGGAGGGCAAGGAGCCCGATGCAACTTACCGCAAATCCTCCACTTTTCCATTGTCCGACTTCTATCGCATCCACCGTCAACTGCTTTCTGTTAACCAGGAAGAACGCAGCCGGATTCCAGGGATCGATAAAAACAGGGTGGAGATGATCGTCGTTGCCACGATATTTATTAATTTCATCCTGAATAAGCTCGAAATTCGGGAATTGATTCACACCCATTTTTCTTTGAAGGAGGGTGTGATGTTTGAAATGACTTACTTAGTACCCTGAAAGATCTTTTATGTTGAAAATACTTGTGATCGATGACGAGAGAAGCATCCGGAACACCCTGAAAGACATACTGGGTTTCGAAGGATTCCAGGTCGAATTGGCAGAGAACGGAAGAGCCGGTATTGACCTGGTGCAATCTTCCGAATTCGACATCATCCTGTGCGACATCAAAATGCCCGAAATGGACGGACTCGAAGTGCTCGAGCAAATTCGTAAAATTAAACCCGAATCCACGGTAGTGATGATAAGCGGTCACGGCACCATCGAAACAGCAGTAGAAGCCATCAAGAAAGGGGCATTTGACTTCATCGAAAAACCTTTGGATCTGAACCGGCTCCTCATCACCCTCCGAAATGCCTCGGATAAGACGGCCCTCATCAAGGAAACGCAGATCTTGAAGCAGAAAGTAAGTAAAAAATTTGAGATCATCGGAGAATCAGCCTCCATCCGGAAAGTACTGGAGATGTGCGACAGGGTAGCCGCCACGGAAGCAAAAGTTTTGATCACCGGAGCCAACGGAACCGGCAAGGAATTGATTGCCAGACGCCTGCACGAATATTCACAAAGATCCGAAAATCCTTTTGTAGAGGTAAACTGCGCAGCCATCCCATCGGAACTCATTGAAAGCGAACTTTTTGGCCACGAAAAGGGAGCATTTACCTCCGCCATCAAACAGCGGAAAGGGAAGTTCGAACAAGCCGATGGAGGCACCCTCTTTCTGGATGAGATCGGCGATATGAGCCTCTCTGCACAGGCTAAAGTGCTCCGAGCGCTGCAGGAAAACATCGTTACCAGGGTTGGGAGTGACAAACAGGTCGAAGTCAACGTGAGGGTCATTGCGGCCACCAACAAGGATCTGCAGGAAGAGATCCGGAACGGCAGCTTCCGGGAAGATCTTTACCATCGGATCAGCGTGATCCTGATCCACGTCCCTTCACTCGACCAGCGTAAGGAGGATATTCCCTTGCTTGCCCAATATTTTATTGAACAGCTCTGCGGGGAATATGGTCAACCTTTGAAAGATATCTCTCCCGAAGCCATCGGGATGCTGGCCGCACGCAAATGGAGCGGGAACATCCGCGAATTCCGCAATGTCATCGAAAGACTGATCATTCTGGGAGGAAAAACCATCACGACGGAAGATGTCGTTACTTTTGTGGGTGAAGCTATTTGATTATCACAATTCCTTACTTTAGCCTTTAGCCATTAGCCTTTTCAGGGTACTACAATGCTTAAAGACAATGGATCTATGGATATTTCGATGGGTTGATTGTTATTGACCGGTTCGCCATCCACGTGGAAATTCAGGTTCGAGCCCTGAATGACAAGTTTCGTCGTCTTGAAATAGGTGGCATTTTTTGATTTGTCTATCGTTCTGTTGAAAAGCCTGATGCCAAGATTTAAGGCTCCGAAAAATCCAAATGGTTTCAATGCACAAAAATCGAGTTCGCCATCCGTTACCGTTGCCCTGGGGGCGATAAAGGCATTATTTCCGTATTGTGAGGTATTGGCAAGTGTTAGCACGAAAGCCGTAAGATTCGTTTTCGTCCCGTTGAAATCCACTTCATAGGTCTCCGGTTTGTAACTAAAAAATTCTTTCAGTACCTCCTTGACATAGGAAATTGGTCCGCGGCTGGTAGATTTGGCAAAACAACGGGCAATGTGATCATCAAACCCAAGACCACAAACATTCATAAACCTGCGGCCATTCACCAAACCGGTATCTATTTTTGTGACCTGACCGTTCAAAAGTTGCAAGACTGCCTTTCCGGGATCCAGCGAAAGGCCCAGTTCCCTGCCCAGGGCATTGCCTGATCCTGCAGGTATTAAGCCCATGATACCCGTCGTACCTGCGAGGGCCGAAGCCACTTCATTCATGGTACCATCTCCTCCCACTGCTACGAAAATATCGAACTTGTCAAATTTTTTCTGGATGATCTTTCCCGCATCTCCTTTGCTTCTGGTAAAAAGAATCTTGTACTTCACCCCCTTCTCCTGACAAGCATTGGCGATCAGCTGGAGAAAATCCCTCCTCGCCCCTACTCCCGCTACCGGATTCAGTATGAACAAGTACCGCAGTATTTTAACCTTCTCTTTTTTGGGCTTTTTCATCACACTTTCCGACATTTTTCAATTCACGCCTTTTGCAATGCGCTAATTTGCTTGATTAAGGGAATTTTTGAACTGCAAAGATAATTCAAGCGGAACAACTATCGATTCCCTGCTCAAAAATTTAACCATTATTTCTCTTTATACCTACAAATCGGCTGTTTGGTCTTTCCTGAATTCACTGCAATTCTGTATGTAGTTGTATGATAGCAGCTTAAAAAAATAAAGTTATTAACAATTGTTGATAACTCCGGTTCAAACATGGTTTGTATAAAAGGGTGAAAAAAGTTGCAGGAGGAGGATCGGAGTATTACATTTGAAATATCAGGTCAGCCATAAAGGGTCACCCGGAAAGGATGGAAGCGGCCAAAGTTTCTTAATTGATTTGGAGGCCAAATCGTACGGATCGCAAGATCCGCATCACAGACGGGTCGGAGTTCAGGAGCACACGGAGCAATCCGATGTTGTCCGGACAACCTAAAAAGTGCTGAGTGTTCTTATCGATGTTGTAGCAGAAAGTCGAGAATGGGAAGGTTCGCAAGATCCTGAATATTTTCAGGGAAATCGGCTTCCGCAAGGAAGCGCCTGCAAGGGCAAGAAAGTACCCCGGGATGTTTGTTTGATTGAAAGATGGAATGATCACCCGACTGGATGCACCCCCTCCGAACAGGCGCCGCAAGGCAATTGGGAGGAGTGAACCGGAAAGGGAACCGCAAGGCAACCGGAACGGAGCACCGGAGCGATGGCCGTTAAAAGCAGCCGCAAAGGGAAGGGAGCCGGAGAGGCGCAGGCGGGACGCAAGTTTCGCAGGCCAATCGGACGGCCGGCAGAAGAGAAGGCACAAAGCGTTCTTCAGGATGTTGAAGCTTCAAGTGTAAGACAGAAGGCGGCGTAAGTCGCAGGAAGTTTTCGATGGAAACCAAAGTCGCAAGACGGAGGGAGTACCCGGAGAGCCAGCCACCGCAAGGTGAGACAGCCCGAAGGACTTGAGCCACTCACTCCCGGAAGGGATCCGCAAGGATGCCGAAAGGAGAACCGAAAGTTGCCACTGTAAAAGGTTGCAACGGAAGGTAAGGGTCGGGAGCAGGAACAAAGCGCAAGCAGCGGGAATGCCGGATGACCAGCCACAATAACCGTAGCCTGGCACCAAGTCAAGTTCGCTTGACGAGGAAGGATGGGGACAAATTCAAAAGATTTGTTCCCATTTGTGTTTTTAGTACCTGCCTCCCCGGCAGGTGGAGTGAAAATTGAGGGATTGACCCTTCGAATTCCGAATGGTCAATCCCTCAATTAGTTAATTTCCAGCTTGCAAAGATCAAATAGCTAGGATCGGTTCGTCAACTGTCTATTTTTTCTTTCCTCCGAAATCGAATTTTAAATTATTTTATCTGTTTATTGCAATATTCGAATAAATTTATTACCTTGTCGTATCCAAACAATAAATCCCAGGAGGTGTATTATGGCACAAAAAACATTTAATTTTTCGGTCACGCTGGACGAGGATGAATTCGTTCAGGTAGAAAATCATATTTTCACGACCAGTGAGATCATCACCAAGGAGGAACCCAATGTAGATATGATTGGGCCAAAGTATCTCAAATTGCTTAAAAATCTCGATGTCGAGAATCTGACCATGGAAGCGGTGAAGGAGTGGTTATTGCTTTCTTTGGCTTTGGATCATTGCTGCAGTTATCATTCCAAATGGGATGACCACAAAATTTTGGAGGAGTTGGTGGCCGGAAGGGAGCATTCTGTCTCCTGGTACATGGATCACTGTCAGAAACACAATTAGCAGAGGCAATCCTTGTTGTCTTTTCTGTTCTGGCCCGTAGGAAACAAAAAAAGCAGTTGGATGCCCAACTGCTTTTTTTGTGATCCAATTTATTTTACAATGAATTCAAGTAGTTGATGATGGCCCAACGCTCTTCTTCATCTACAACTTTCTTTTCGAAATTGGGCATGTCACCACGTCCAACAAAAGCCATAAAGTATTTGTTTCCGTCTGGTATTGCTTTGAAAGAGGCAGTTGTTACGTCATCCATTTCTGTTTTCAGGGAAGATGCTTTTGCACCATCACCCTTTCCACTTCCGTGGCAGGATTTGCAATGTTTGGTATACAATGTTTTACCCAAAGCAATACTCTCCTTATCTCCTTTTTTCTGAATCTTCATGGCTTTGTACTTGGCAGGAATATCCCAGGCAGCTTTCTTCTCAGAAGCGATGAAGGAGAACAAACTCAGGGCGAATACGACCGTAAGGGCGGCAAATAGAAATTTTTTCATGGTTAAACTGTTAAAATTAATATTTAAGAATTGATATAATTCAATATCAAAGATAGCACCAAAATGAGATATTTTTTGGTTGACCCACAATTTAAATTCCTTCTATATAAATTTTATGGCTCTTGGTGGAACTCAACGGTGTGAAAATGGGAGGTTAAATCAAAGGAATTTGCACAAAAAAAACAGCAGCCGGATCAACCAACTGCTGTTTCAACGATCATCTGTCGGATTAGAGAGAATTCAGATAGTTGATAATTGCCCATCTTTCTTCCTCGTCAGCTACTTTCTTTTCAAAATTTGGCATTTCATCACGGCCAACGAAAGACATGAAATACTTGGATCCATCTGGCAGGCCTTTGAAGGCTGCTGAGGTCAGATCGCCAAGTGAAGATTTCATGGAGCCGGCCTTTGGACCGTCACCTTTACCGCTACCATGGCAAGACTTGCAATATTTGGTGTAAAGTGTCTTACCCAGTGCAATGCTCTCTTTGTCCCCTTTTTTCGCGATTTTCATGGCTTTGTATTTAGCCGGAATGTCCCATGCTTTGTTCTCGGAAGCAATGAAAGAGAAAAGGCTCATTGCAAATACGACTGTTAATGCTGCAAAAAGAATTTTTTTCATAATAAAACCTGTTTAATAAATGATTAAAAACTGAACTTTTATTTATTGTAAATATAACACCCGAACGGTGAAATTTCTTAATTCAAAATCAAAATATCCATCCATTTTACCTAATTTTTGTCATGCTTTTTGAGGTGACAAATCTGCCCTAACCACTGATGACATTGGCCTTGTACCTGATCTTAAGGATGGAGGTCAGATGTCTCGGACAAGGGAGGCAGGTAGTAAACACTGGGCTTCGTACCCAGCTCTTCCAGATGGCGATAACCGGAGCGGGAAGCAATCAATGCAGAGAAACTGACAGTTTCAATCCCATTGCTGACGGTATCCTGCATTTTATCTCCGAAGTAGATCACACCGGATGGACAGGCAGCAACACAATGGGGAACTTTCCCTTCGAGTACCAGATCGGCACAGAAATCACATTTGTGCATGATTCCTTCGGGTGCCGTTAACTTCTTACCTGCCAATGTAGCAGTTTCTGATTTGTTGAATTGCCTGGAGGAATAGGGACAAACCTTCACACACAACTTGCACCCTTTACAGCGTTCCGTATCAATCAGCACGATGCCATCGGACCGTTTGATGGTAGCTCCTTCCGGACAAGCTTCCACGCAAAGGGGCTGGTCACACTGGAAACAGGGTTTTGGCATCCAATAGGGTGCAGCCTCCTCGTCTTCCTGCATCAGATAGACCTTCATCAATTCCTGGTGAGGGGGCAGGTGGTGCGCTTTCTGACATTTTTCGACACATTTCCTGGCATTTTTACACTTGGCCAGATCTATGACCATCACAAATTTTTGTGCTGGCTTTTCTATGCCGGGTGGTTCCGGAGATGGTTTCTTTTCCATGAGGCTTAGCTTCTCTTTTAACGGCTTGGTTCAGTGTTCGTCTGATTGAAAACAGCCTAAATCAGTATGAAAATACTTCAATCCTAATCATCTCCGTGCGTCTGCGAGGGGACTCCCTGCAGCGGCCGGTTCAATGATGCGGTTCGTGGTATCCCGTGATGATAGATTTAAAATTGCTGTATGGCTTTGCACCAAAGGTACAGAAATAGAGATGAATAACCAGAAAGAGTGACAGGAAAAAGCCCACGGTGATGTGAAAAATATCTGTCACGAAGAAAGCCTTGGATCCGATCAGCTGCCTGACAAAAGCGCCGGAGAACAACATGGGTAATCCTGTCAGGAAGAGCAGTGGCATCATCACATACATCGTTACGAAATAGGTGAGTTGCTGGATTGGATTAAACTTCATTTTCTTGGTAACCGGGAAGGGGGCTGTCTCGTGTTTGAATACTCCATAGGTATAATATCGGAACTGTGACATCAGGCGCATCGTGAGTCCCTTTGACTGGATCCTGTAATGGCGGCCATTCTTTGAAATGGTGTTGGCAATGATGAAAAGAAGGTAGTTGAATAGCAGGATAAAGCCTGCTATGTTGTGCATGCTGACTGCCAGATCAAAACGGATGAATGGATTCATCGGATCAGAATATTGCATGCTTAATCCGCTGACGATTAAGGAAAGGATGAGTAGTGCGTTCAGTAG
>CAINVV010000142.1 GCA_903854235.1 uncultured Bacteroidia bacterium
AAATTTTAACGGCATGACCAAACTTCACCTTTTGCTCAGCCAGACCGCAACTGATGGCCACGGCAAAGGAGTCCATCGAAAGCCCAACGGCCAGAACAAAAATGGTAATCAGATCCATGCGTCAAAATTATTTGCGCAAAGATAAAAAACCTTTGGAGATGAGGCCTTCTCGTGAAAGCGGCTAAAAAGCAAAAGCCACCGGAATACCGGTGGCCTTGCTTGTGGGCCAGAAGGCCCGTATTTTCGAGAACAGGGATTACATCATTCCACCCATTCCGCCGCCCATACCTTGCGGAGGCATGGCTGATTTGTCTTCTTTCTCTTCCACCAAAACGCACTCTGTGGTCAGGAACATTCCTGCAATGGAGGCAGCGTTTTCCAAAGCCACACGGGTAACTTTGGCCGGGTCGATAACTCCTGATTCGTAAAGGTTCTGGAAAATATCCAGGCGGGCATTGTAGCCGTAATCGCCTTTGCCTTCCTTCACTTTCTGAACGATCACTGCACCTTCAACGCCTGCGTTGGATACGATCTGACGCATGGGCTCTTCGATGGCACGCTTGATGATCAGGATCCCTGTCGTTTCGTCGTCGTTGTCACCTTCCAGTCCTTCGAGTGATTCGATGGCACGAAGCAGGGCAACACCACCTCCGGGAACGATTCCTTCTTCGATGGCAGCACGGGTAGCATTCAATGCATCATCCACACGTGCTTTTTTCTCTTTCATCTCAATTTCGGAAGGAGCTCCAACATATAGTACGGCTACACCACCTGACAGCTTGGCAAGGCGTTCCTGCAGTTTTTCGCGATCGTAATCAGAAGTAGTGGTTTCGATCTGTTTTTTGATCTGACCCACACGGGCCGAAATAAGGGCTGGGTCACCTGCCCCATTTACGATGGTGGTTTTTTCCTTGTCAACAGTTACCTTCTCAGCTTTTCCAAGCATCTCAAGGGTGGTGTCTTCCAGTTTCATACCTTTTTCCTCCGTAACGACGGTTCCACCGGTCAGAATCGCCAGATCTTCCAGCATCTCCTTGCGACGATCACCAAAACCTGGCGCCTTCACGGCACAAACCTTCAGGCCAGCACGAAGACGGTTGACGACCAACGTTGCCAGTGCTTCTCCTTCGATGTCTTCTGCGATGATCATCAATGGTCGACCAGACTGATGAGTAGCTTCCAGGATCGGAACCAGTTCCTTCATGGAGCCAATCTTTTTATCGTGGATCAGGATAAAAGGATGCTCCATCTCGGTAGCCATCTTTTCCGTATCCGTTACGAAATAGGGAGAGATGTATCCGCGGTCGAACTGCATACCTTCTACAACTTCCACGTAAGTGTCAGTTCCTTTGGCCTCTTCGACGGTGATGACACCCTCTTTGTTCACTTTCTGCATTGCTTCCGCAATCAGTTTTCCAATTTCGGCATCGTTGTTGGCAGATACACGAGCTACCTGCTCAATCTTGTCGTAGTCACTTCCAACGTTGATGGCCTGTGATTTGATGTGGGCAACCACTTTAAGGACTGCCTTGTCAATTCCACGTTTCAGGTCCATCGGGTTGGCGCCCGCCGTTACGTTTTTCAATCCTACCGTGATGATCGACTGCGCTAGTACCGTAGCCGTGGTGGTTCCGTCGCCGGCATCGTCACCTGTCTTGGAAGCAACCTCTTTTACCAGGTGCGCACCGATATTTGCATAGGGGTCAGCAAGATCAATCTCTTTGGCAACCGTTACACCATCCTTGGTGACAAGCGGAGCACCAAATTTTTTCTCGATGATGACGTTGCGGCCTTTTGGACCCAGGGTAACCTTTACAGCATTGGCCAATTGATCGACCCCACTTTTCAACAGCTCACGAGCTTCAATATTGAATTTAATTTCTTTAGCCATTTCGAATAAATTTTATTTGTTGACAATGAATTAATTATGCAATGAAAAGAACGTCTGTCTGGTTGACAAGCAGGTAATCTTTTCCGTCGATGGTGAGTTCTGTACCGGCATATTTGCCAAAAAAGACCACATCTCCAACTTTCACTTCCATTACTTCATCTTTTTTTGCCACACCAACCAGGACAACTTTCCCGGAAAGGGGCTTTTCTTTAGCTGAATCAGGAATGATGATACCACCAGCTGTTTTTTTCTCTGCTTCCTGCGGCTCAATCAATACTTTGCCGGCAAGGATTTTACCTTTAAGTTCTGCCATTTTTAAAAATTTATTTAATTGTTGTACGAATAAGAATTTTTATACCTCAATCCTATCAGATTTTGTGCCAAATCAAATAAACTGACTTTGAAGAGCCATTCGCCGGCAAAATTACGCCAAATAAATGGACTTTACACCATGTTAAAATTTAATTGTCTGATATTCTGCTTATTAAATCTATTCTCATTTTGTCAGTTTGATCTGTCAAGATGACACCCCTGAATCATTTTTAGATTTTCGATTTAGGTAAAGTCGGAGGGGATAAATTTACTAACGGGATTCTCCGTGGTCAGCAGAACCCTTTTCAAACCCAGCGACCTACCTTTGCATCCGAACCATTTACTTGCATTGGTCTCCGCTCGATCCTTCCGAATCCAGCAGTATCTAAAAAAAGCCACCGCTTTGCGGCGGTGGCTTTCTATGCTTTTGGGATAGCCGGATCGGCTATTTTGTCTTTGTAGTGTCGGAGGCCTTCTGTGGGGCAGACTGTGGGAAAGTAGGCAATGCACTTGGATCCTGAACGCCTTGAATCTGCTGTTCAATGGCCGATTTGGCCTTTTCGCCCTGACGTGGCAGGAAAGCTGTTGCACCAATGCAAAGAATCACCAAACTTGCCGCAAGAATCCAGGTTCCTTTTTCAAGAAAATCTGTCGTTTTGCGAACACCCATCACCTGATTGGAGCTCGAAAAGGAAGATGCCAATCCGCCTCCTTTGGAATTTTGAACCAAAACAAGCAGAACCATAAAGAAACAAACAATGAAAATCAGGACACTGATAAATGTATACATCTGGATT
>CAINVV010000143.1 GCA_903854235.1 uncultured Bacteroidia bacterium
CATCGTGTGCGAACGCACCAGGTTGAAGAAATCGGCTGGCTTCCCGGTTGGCCATTCCATAGCGGTCAGTTGATTGGCTTCCAACTTTTTCAGGAGCGTGGTTTGTTCGGGGAAAGCCAACCGCTCGAAGTTTTTCTCAAATTGAACGGAGCAGAGGCTTTGCAGATTTTTCAATCCGTTTCGATAGCTCTCCCGATCGTACTCAAAGACACCGGAGAGCTGTCTGTCGATGTACCAGATCACGCCGGCATCGGTGGCACCGGGGGATTCGTCGCCCGGGATGATCTGTTCGCAGAAGGCCACCAGACAGGCCGCTTCAGCGGCAGTAAAGAAACGGTATCCGCCAGGTTGCTGCCGGCAGGAGGGGAGGAGCAGCACACTGCCACAAGCCAGCGAGGCCGATCTGATGAAGCTGCGACGGGATGGTTCAGTCATAGCAAGTTTGGTTTTTCTGGGAAATTGGGTACAGAATTTCAGCGCTCCTAAAGGTATAAAAACGATTTTTCTTCTGAGACAATACCCGTATTTTTAGAATCTTTTTTTAACAGGGGTTTTGGATGATGTTCAACCTCGTCGGGGTTGCGGGACATGGGTGCGCAGTTGGCCACGGGTTTCACCCGCGGTTATTGACATTGAAGCCCTTCGGGCTTTCAAACCCCGATTGCTCCGGGTTACCGGTATCAGTGCAGGTCTTGCACGACTTATCCGGCATTGTATTCAACCCCAGCGGGGGTTTAAGGCTTGTAGCCAGAGGAATGATCCTGAATGTTCAACCCCGTCGGGGTTGCGGGACATGGGTGCGCTGTTGGCCACGGGTTTCACCCGCGGTTATTGACATTGAAGCCCTTCGGGCTTGGCCGCTGACAGGCAATCAGGTGCTTTAACTCAGAAAATGAAAAAGGATTTTGGACGCGGGTTGAGCAATTAACCATCGGGAATATATGCCATTCGACAGTTCTTCTGATCATCAATACACAATCCTTTTTAAAAAACCGGATTGTGTTTTTTTTAATTGCTAATTTCACGATAAATATTTGGAGTCAGTTATGGAAAAGGAAACATCCAGGGTAGAGGCTTTCAGCGACGGGGTATTTGCCATTGCATTGACCCTGTTGGTATTGGGTATCAAGGTCCCCGAAACGGTGGAAACCTTTTCCAACGAGACCCTCTACCGGGCATTGCTCAAGCTATGGCCTTCGCTTTTTGCCTTTGTACTCAGTTTCTTCACGGTGCTGATCATGTGGATCAACCACCACGGCTTCTTCAAGTACCTGAAGAAGATCTCGCCGTCGTTTCTCTACGCCAACGGATTCCTGCTGCTGATGGTGACCTTCCTCAATTTTCCGACGATCATCCTGGCAAACTTCTTCAACACCCCCGCCATCAATACCGCCGCTGCCTTTTACTGCGGAACGATCTTGCTGGTCAATGTTGCCTACAACCTGCTCTGGTTTACCTCCGCCTACCAGCGGCGGCTCATCCGAGACGAGGTTTCGGATGCCCTGATTTACAAGATCCGGAATGCCTATCTGCTGAGCTTTGTGGTCTACCTCACCGCCTTTGCCACCTCTTTCTTCTTCCCGCTGACGGGCTTGCTCCTCTGCGTCTCGCTGTGGGTGCTGTGGCTGTTTTTGGATTACGACAAGAAGGTTAAACCGACTTAACACAATGTACCATGAAAATAGGAATGGCTGCCGACCACGGCGGATTTGAACTGAAGGAGCTGTTGAAGTTGCGGCTAAAAGAGTTGAATCACATCATCGTTGACTTCGGGAACAACCACATCGATCCGTCGGATGATTATCCCGATTATGTCGTACCCCTGGCGAAGGCAGTTGCCGACGGTGAAGTGGAGCGCGGCATCGCCGTTTGCGGCAGCGGAGTAGGGGCTTCCATCGCCGCCAACAAGGTGGCAGGAGTGCGTGCTGCGTTAATTACCGATCATTTTGCGGCGCACCAGGGGGTGGAGGACGACGACATGAATGTGATTTGTCTGGGCGGAAGGATCACAGGCATCGAAACCGCGGCAGAGCTGGTGGAGGCTTTCCTGGATGCCCGGTTCACGAATGGCGAACGGCACCTCCGCCGACTGGCGAAAGCCGATCCTTCGAGACGAAAAATATAATTTAGGCATTACAAAATCCTTAGCAGTTCTTTCCAATTGCTTACCCGCTGCCAGGTGTGATCCGGCAAGAGGAGGTTGTGCGGCTGTGTGAAGAGGATCTTCCTTCCAGGGAAATGATTCAGGTTCTTGGGATGGTCGTCGATCATGATCTCGCCCCGGATGACAGACTTGTCGCCGCAAAAGACCAGCTGCGTCCAGGAGATGAAGGGGTAGAACTCCGCCATCCACATACGCTTCTCGAACAAACTGTCGGGAAACTCCATTGCCGAGGAGACCACCACCACCTTGTATTTGTCGTTGAGGTAGCGCAAACCCTCTATGCTGCCCGGCATCACGGGTGCCATGCGGAAAAAATCCTTCGAATGAACGTGCTGCTCGTAATGGGGAAAGGCCTCTGCCTCCAGCTTTCCATGCAGCGACTCCGGCGCGAGGCTCACCCCCGTCTCCTCCCGCTCGAGGCGAAGAAACTGGGAATAAACATCCGCAAGGACGCCATCCATATCAACAAGAAGCTGTTTCATAGAAAAGATTGCACGGAGTTTCACAGAGAACATTCCTGAAACACAGATCACAGAGGAAAGAATCACCAC
>CAINVV010000144.1 GCA_903854235.1 uncultured Bacteroidia bacterium
AGACAGCCTATGGTCCAAAACTGCCCAACACACCGGTAGCCTTTCCATTTGTGCACCATACCATGCCATTTACTGCCTCCACACCTTCGTTCTCCGAAATCATCCACAATCCTTACAAAAGGCTGGCTGGTACCGGAAGGATCAAAAACGATGATGTGGTCGTCTTCAACTTCCCGGAAGGGGATTCCGTGGCCACCAACATGCAGGATCGCAGCTACTATGAAATGGTGAGAAGCTACGGCCGGGAGCGGGTCATCTCCGACAAGCGTTCGTTTGGCGACATCATTTACAGACCCGTCGACAAAAGGGAAAACTACATCAAAAGATGCATTGCGATTGCCGGCGATTCCTTGAAAATCGTAAACGGCCAGGTCTATGTGAATGGGAAAGCAGAGAAGGAAATACCGGGGATTCAGTACAAATACCTGATTAGCATTCAGGGAAATTCATTGAATTCAAGTGCGATGGATAAATTGGACATCACACCGGAGGACATTGAAGGTTCAGGATCCAGAATGGTACTTTCACTTACTACCGAGAAATACAAGGTGCTGGATGCCATGAAATTCATTACCAGCAAGGAGAGAGTAACCTGGCCCAAGGAGGACCGTGATCCAAACATCTTCCCGAGCAATGCCCAATATACCTGGAACCTTGACAATTTTGGTCCGCTCTGGATACCTAAAAAGGGAGTCACCGTTCAGCTGACCACCAAAAATCTTCCGCTTTATCAACGAATCATCAGTGTCTACGAAGAGAATAAGCTCGACCTTAAGAACGGAGAGATTTACATCAATGGAGCTGTAGCAAAGGAGTATACCTTCAAAATGGACTATTTCTGGATGATGGGAGACAATCGTTACAACTCTGCCGACTCAAGGTACTGGGGATTTGTCCCGGAGGATCACGTTGTTGGCAAAGCCTCCTTTGTATGGTTATCACTCGACAAGAACAAGACATTCCTGGGTAAAATCCGCTGGAACCGCTTCTTTATGGGGGTAAAATAGATCATTGCTATTCCTGAATGGAACAAGGCAAAAATAAAGTAATACTGAGCAGTGCCTACCTGGCACCTGTTCAGTATTTTTCAAAACTGGCAACCTATGTGGAGGTATGGATCGAAGTGAACGAGCACTTCCTCAAACAGTCCTATCGAAACCGATGCACCATCCTGACGGCCAACGGTCCCCAAAATCTATCCATTCCGATTACTGAAGGATCCAATTCAAAGAGAATCATCCGCGACGTGGCCATCTCCTACGATTATTCCTGGCAAAAACAGCACTGGAAAGCGATGCTTTCCGCCTACAACCGCGCACCGTTTTTCGAATACTATGCCGACCACCTGGCACCTTTCTACCAGGGAAAAAAATGGGAATTCCTGATTGATTTCAATGCGGAGATTCAGGCAGCCATTTTTGAGGAAATCAATTTGCCCTGTGCACCGCAAGTCACAGTTGATTTTTGTGCTTTGGGAGATGTTTCTGAAAATATGGATGATTTTCGATACTCCATAGATCCAAAACCAGCACGTCAACGGCAGGATCCCCACTTTATCCCCACTACCTACATGCAAGTATTCCAGGAAAAATTTGGATTCACCCCCAATCTGAGCATCCTCGATTTGCTCTTTAACGAGGGTCCAATGGCTTTGGATGTGCTCCGTAAGTGCCATGTGGAATCAATCCCGAACAGAATAAACGAGTGAGCTAAACGAAGGTGTCACTTGATTTCAGATTCCAAGCAGGATTTTCAAAATAAATCAATCCAGGGAGGGAATGATCCTTCTCATCAGACGCATCTGGTGCGAATAGCGCCCGGTGTCGATGTTGTAGATTCCAAAATGATCGATGTTGTCGATCCTCACTTTTCCGGAGGAGTGGATGATTTTGTTCTTTTCCCAGATGATGCCGACGTGCACAATCTTCCCCTCTTCGTTATCGAAAAAGGCCAGATCTCCTGGTAAGGCTTCCTCCACGAAAGTAATGTTTTCGCCCATCAGTGCCTGCTGATTTGCCTCCCGAGGAATTTGCAAACCAGCCATCTTGTAAAGTACCTGAGCCAAACCCGAACAATCCACGCCAAAAGGCGATCGTCCGCCCCACAGATAGGGTGAATTGAAGTATTTCAAGGCATTCTCAATCATCAGGTTTCTGATGTTCTTTCTGGCAGGGAAAATCTTGTCTCCCTGGATGGTGTAACCCTCCTCCCCGATCCGGAAAGTATTGTTCGATGATTTGTAGAAAGGTAGCGAACTGCCTGCCACAATGAGAAAATTTCCGTAACCTTTTTCAGGCTGAACAATGTTAAACGGATTTGTGGTAACCGTTAAAGGATGCTGATCAAGTAGAAGAAAGCTCTTCTCCGAAATTTCATGGACCATTTTCTGGTCGATCCATCCGGAATATCCATCAAAGGCAAGGACCACCTTGCACCACTTTTTGTTCTCATCCACAATGCTATAATGCTCACCAAAAAGTATTTGGGTACACATTTCACTGGTTTCACTTGGGTCTGTCCTTACCGGAACAATACTTAGATTGGAGATTCCGTATCTCATTAAAAAATTACTATTTTTGATTAATCCCAAAGATAGAAATTTATTGTGTTTTGACTCAGCAAACACAGCAGTTAATACGATGAATGCAAAAATTAGAAATTGGATGAGCCGAAAAAAATGGCACAACCTCTACCTGGCCACCCTATTTCTCCTAACTGGTATTGCCCTTTACTTTGCCCTTCCGCAGGAGGCCAGATTCAAATATGAATACCAGAAAGGCCGGCCCTGGATGCATGCAACCCTTTATTCTCCTTACAATTTTGCGATCATCAAATCGGATGTTGAGATTGCCAATGAGAAGGACTCTTTGTTAAAAGAGCAGGTTCCCTATTTCGTTTTCGCCGACTCCATCACCCTTCGGGAGACCGCCCTTTTGAGCAAAGGCATCGACCGTCTGGCAGCCACCAAATCAAATGTCAACCTGCATCTGGCTTACTTGAAGATTAAGCTGACTGAAATTTACAGTGATCTCTACCATACGGGTATTTTGGATCAAAACTACCTCAACGGTACCGGTCAGCAGAAGAAAAACAGCCTTAAGATTCTTAAAAATAATGTTGGAAAAGAGATTCAAATCACCTCTCTCTATTCCCTTAAAAGTGCCTACAATGAGGTTCACGGAAAACTGGAAGAGCTGAAAAATCTGCATCCTGACTGGAATTCCTATCTCGAGACCTTTCAGCCGGAAGCATTTCTGGCCAGTAACCTGGTCTATGATCAGGAGCGAAACAGGCAGATGGAGGAAAAGATACTGGAGAACCTTTCTACCAACCACGGGATCGTTCAGGAGGGAGAACGGATTATTTCACAGGGAGACCTCGTTTCTGCGGGTACCTTTTTGATCCTGGAGTCACTCCGGTTGACTTATGAAAAAAGCCGTGGAGAGAACAGCAAGTATTTTCTCATAGTACTTGGGAGAGGGGTGCTGATCACCATGTTGCTGCTGACACTTTACCTATTTTTACTCAACATCCGGCGGAAACTTATGCGTTCCAAACGGGATATCTCCTTTATTCTGATAACACTGGGATTGATGATCGGTTGCTGCTCGTTTGTGATCAGATCGGGTACATTTGATATATATGTCGTGCCATTCACAGCGCTCGCCCTGATCATCAGAACCTTCCTGGATACCCGGGTGGCTATTTTTGTCAATACCATTGCAGCCCTCGTGGTGGGTTTCATGGTGGCAAACGGATATGAATTTGTGTTACTTCAGATTCTTGTGGGCAGCATTGCCGTGATCAGTCTGAACAAGATGCAGAAACGCGAGCAGCTCATATTTACGGCACTCATTATCTTTATCTCCTACTCCGTCATCTTTATAGGTATTTCGCTGCTACAGGAAGCCAACCTCAGTGCCATTGATTGGTTGAAAATAAAATGGTTTGCCTTCAACGCCATTCTTACTTTAATCACCTACTTGCTTATTTATGTATTGGAAAAGTCTTTTGGCTTTGTTTCGGACATTACCCTCATCGAATTAACCTTCTCCAACCAAAAATTGTTGAAAAAGCTAGCCATGGAAGCTCCCGGTACCTCCCACCATTCGTTGCAGGTGGCTAATCTGGCTGAGATGGCCATTACAAAGATTGGCGGCAACTCCCTGCTCGTACGTGCCGGTGCCCTTTACCACGATGTTGGCAAAATATACAATTCGCAATATTTTACGGAGAATCAAACCGTCGGCATGAATCCCCACAATGATCTTTCAAACGAGGAGAGCGCCACCCTCATCATTGGTCACGTGGAGAAAGGGGTTGAACTGGCCAGAAGACACAAGGTTCCGGAACAGGTCATCGATTTCATCCGCACCCATCATGGAACTACCAAGACAGGATATTTTTACCAAAAACAGCTAAACAGCCATCCGGACGGGAATATCAACCATCAGGCTTTTGCCTACAAGGGACCGCTCCCAATGACCAAGGAGACCGCTGTCGTGATGCTGGCCGACAGCATAGAGGCTGCCTCCAGAAGCTTGCTGGTCAAGAATTCCGATAACATTCGGAATCTGGTGGAGAATATCTTCAGACAAAAAATCGAGATGGGACAGCTGGAATTTGCCCCCTTAACCTTCAAGGACATCCGAATCCTAAAAGAGCTTTTTCACGAAAAATTAATCAATATTTACCATGTACGGATCAACTATCCGGAATTAAAAAACTAGAGGAATGAAAAAAGTATTTTCAATGGTTGTTTTGTTTTTCTGCTCCGCCTTGTTGGTGCAGGCTCAGGACAAAAAAGATACCAGTTACAAATTCACCCTGATCAAGGAGTTGCCCCATACCTCCGTGAAAGACCAGTACCGCAGCGGAACTTGCTGGTCCTTTGCGGGTGCATCCTTCATTGAATCCGAACTGTTGCGAAATGGCAAACCAGAAGTTGATATTTCAGAGATGTTTTTGGTCAATCATTGCTACCGTGACAAGGCTGACCGCTATGTGAGGATGCAGGGTAATACCAACTTTGGTGGCGGCGGGTTGCTGCACGACATTCTCTATGTCATGAAAAACTACGGACTGGTTCCCGAGACCATCTATCCCGGTTTGAGTTACGGAGAGAAGAAACACGTCCACGGAGAGGTTGACAATCTTTTAAAAAACATGGTCACCTCCGTCGTACAAAACAAGAACCGAAAGATTTCACCGGTCTGGAGTGTGGCTTTTCAGAAAAGCGCTGACGCCTATTTTGGAGACTTCCCGGATGAATTCAAATACCAGGGGAAAAAATATACGCCGAAAACTTTTGTCTCTGACTACTGCGGAGGAATTAATGCGGATGATTATGTGGAAATTACCTCTTTTACCCATCATCCATTCTATCAGCAATTTGTACTTGAAGTTCCGGACAACTGGTTGTGGGAGAACCTTTACAATGTTCCACTCAACGAAATGCAGCAGATCATAGACAATGCCCTTGACAAGGGATTTACGGTTGCATGGGCATCGGATACCAGTGAACGTGGTTTTGCCACCTCCCAGAAGGGTGTAGCAGTAGTGCCTGAATTCAGTAAAGCAGATCTGAGCGATACTGAAGCGGCTAAATGGGACAAGCTCTCCGACACGGAGAAAGACAAAGAGTTGTACAAACTTAGTAAGCCGGGAAAAGAGAAAGTCATAACCCAGGAAATGCGTCAGGCAGCCTTCGACTCCCAGGAAACGACAGATGACCACGCCATGCATATCATTGGAACAGCCAAGGATCAGAATGGAACCCTTTATTACAAGATCAAGAATTCGTGGGGACCTTACAACAGCTACGATGGATATTTCTATGCTTCCATCCCATACGTTCAATACAAGACCACCGCCATTCTTGTGCATAAAAATGCAGTACCGCAGGAACTCAGAAAAAAACTTGGATTCTGAAGTTTAAGCACCGGTCAAAAAGGTTTAAATTATAATTAAAAAAATTTCTTTCAGAGTAAAATAATCACTATTTTTGCACCCGATTTCCGTACGCAATCTCTGGCAGCAAACAACTGGACACTGTTTACATTGCGTTCGTCAAACAAGTAAAAACAATTGTAATGGATTTAATTAAAATTGCTGAAAATGCGTTTTTAGCTGAACAAAAAGAATTTCCAGCCTTTCACCCAGGCGATACCATCACGGTCAGGTACAAAATCGTCGAGGGTAACAAAGAGCGAATTCAGAACTACAAAGGTACTGTGATTCAAATCAAGGGAACCGGAAATACAAAGACCTTCACTGTCCGTAAAATGTCTGGCAACGTTGGTGTTGAGCGTATTTTCCCGATGACTTCACCGTTTATCGACGGCATCGAAGTAAATCGTATGGGTCAGGTTCGTCGTGCAAGGTTGTTCTACCTTCGCAGTCTTACCGGCAAAAAAGCCCGCATCAAAGAGAAAAGATTCTAATCAAATTTTGATTGACAAAAAAGGTTCTCACGGGAACCTTTTTTTTTGCCTTGCTCCCAAAGGCTTCTGTGCACAATCAATTATTACTACCTTTATATCAACCAAACGGACATGACAACCTCACTCAATCAGAAAATTTTTTCCACGCGTTGGTTTCTGGATTACGGAATGATCACGCTGGGATCTTTCATCATGGCGGTGGGGTATGTCTATTTCATTACACCCCACAAGATTGTTCCCGGAGGAGTTTATGGTTTGGGAATCATCGTCCACTACCTGACGAAGGGTATGGCCTTCTGGAAGGATGGCTTCCCAATTGGACTCTTCAACCTGCTGGTAAACATACCCCTGACCTACGTTGGCATCAAGATGCTGGGGCCGCGATTCGGCGTTAAAACCATCTATGGATTTGTCTCATCCTCCATCTTTATGGACGGTATCACGATGATGAGGGTGGTTGGAGATGCTCCGCTTGTTCAGGATGTGTTGCTCTCCTGCATTTTTGGAGGTGTGCTAACGGGTATCGGACTGGGTCTTATCTTCAAATCAAAAGCAACTTCAGGTGGTAGTGACATCGTGGCAATGATCTTCACCAAATACACCCGCATTCCCATTGGCCAAATGCTGATCTGGGTGGATTGCGCCATTGTACTTGTAGCACTCGCCGCCTTTAAAGACTGGCAAATACCACTTTACAGCATCATCGCCGTTTACATCACCGGACGTGCAGTGGACCTTTTGTTGGAAGGGGCCAACTACAACAAGGCTTTGATTATCATCTCAGAAAAGCACGAGCAGATCCGGGATACGATCGTGATCGACCTCGAGAGGGGTGGAACTTATCTGAAAGGGGTTGGGATGTATACCAATGCAGAGAAAAATATCATCTTCACGGTAGTGACACGCAGGGAGGTGGCCATTCTCGAAGAGCAGATTGCAGCCATCGATCCGCACGCTTTCATCACGATTATGGATGCCAGTGAGATTTTGGGAGAGGGGTTCCGTTCACTCAAACACAAAATTGAGGATTAACGTCAAACTATGAAAGTTCTGACTGCCAACCCTCCAAGTCTTCCCAGTCCTTCACTTTTCACTTTTCACTTTTCACTCTCAGCTCTGATGTGATGTGGCATTTCCGCAGGGATTTCAAACGACATTTCCGTTACACCACTGAATACGCCATCCTTGAACCAGGGCGACTGCCGGATAATTTTTCTGATTCCGCGCTTTTCAATGGTGTAGACATTGGTCTGCGGAACCTTGAGCATAGCCAAAAGCTTGCTACGCGCCGGTTCGGGGTGACATTCGACCAAACTTGAACCAACGGTAACACCACTGTCATCGTATTTAGTAAAGGCTTTGCGGGATCTTTCGTTCATGTAAATGATAATCCCCGCCAGGTTGCAGATCGTAATTGCAGCCTCCTCTTCATCGAGCCAACTTTCCATGCTGAAACGGTTAATTTATTTTTTTGGAGAAACAGCGAATCCAGTCTACTTCAAAACGGTGCGGAAGCAATTGTTCATTTACCTCACCATGAAGAGAGGTGAGCAAATGAAAAAACAGCGGCTCATTGAGCGAAATGGAATTGCTGTAAACTTCTTTCCCGTTAATTCTCCAAACCAATTGATCGCCAAACAATTCCAGACGGAAAATATGGTATTTCCCATCATTTAGTCCATTCAATTTCTTGTATTTGACGCCAGCGTCACCTGTTTTCTCAATAATGCCAAGACCCACCCCCTTTTGGGTACTGCGGAATAGGTCGATTTGTGGAAAAGGCTTTTCTCCTGTCAGGGAAAAAGCGGAGATGATGGTGGCATCTTTCCTGAACCTGACTTTGGCCTCCAGAACTCCCTCCCTGATTCTGAAAAAGTCGGCACTGTTTAGAATAGCAGAAGAATAATCGTGCTGATTGGGCATCAATCCCAGTGAAGCGTTCCAGACCTTACCCTCAACCTTCTCCTTTTTGGCCCATATCAATAGGGTATTGTTACTTAATTCAATATTTTTCAAGCCATTGTATCCCTGCTTCTCATTTTGCTGGGAAAAACTGGCACCCAAAAGTTTGTATCCCCACCAATTTTCCGGTTGCCACCGCTCCGTATCCAATTTTTTATCCCCAAAATTTTCGTCGAAACTCACTGACCATTTCTCGAAGAAATCCAACTCCTTGGCCTGCTTCAACTTCCTGTAATCAGTCATGAACTTACTCTTGTCCAAGGCGCTGAACAACACTATATTTTGATGCTCTTCGCTTTTCTGAAATCTGTTTTTATCTTTCAGGTAGGCGACACGCTGTTTGAATATTTCCGATGCTGTCAGCTTTTCCAACTCTTCCAGACGCTTCAACTCATCAGAATCAACCGTCTTTAAATAATTGTAGTAACGTTCAGAGTGCCCAAATTTTCTCCAGAAGGAGATGGCGCCACTTTTTTGGAGGAGTCGAAATTCCTTTAACAGCTGATAGTCAGGTGATTTTACAAATTCCTTCTTTTTTAGTGCCGATTTTCTGCTTTCAAACGCTGGAGATTCAACCTCCATCTTCAAAAAAGTAAACCTTTCTAGTTCCGCTCCTTTCAGAATCTGTTCAAGCCTTTTCAATTTATCAGAACCGGAAATATTCCTGTAATTTTTTATGGAAGAGGAGTTGGCCAGAAGCTTTTGTTCCTTCAACCACTTATCCTCCGTGCTCTCCCTGAAATGCAGGGCTTCAACATCCCTTTTGTGTTGCTGGAAAGCGGCTGAACCAATCAGGTTCTTCAAATCCTCAAACTGTTTCAACTCGACCGAACGTTCCATCTGATTCAGTTCGTCCCGCATCCTGGTCAACTTATCCCACCTGGCATCCAGCTGGCCGGCAGATGGAATCAGCCCTAAAGCATATTTCAGTCTAAAAGCGATGGTCATACTCGTGAAATTGGTTATTGAACAAATTTAAAATAATCCAAGGAAAAAAAGGCTAATTTTGGCAAAAAGAGTTCAAATGATCGTACTTCCCGAGTCTTTTGAGAGGAGAATGAAAATAATGATGGGTAATGATTTCCCTGCATTCAGTCAGTCTCTTGCCAATGGCCTCTTCCATTCCATCCGGATCAACCCCCGAAAAATAACCAACTTGCCAGATTTAGAGGCTGTTCCAACTTGTTCAACGGGATATTTTCTCGAGCAGCGTCCCATCTTTACACTGGATCCCCTCTTTCACGCAGGTGCTTATTATGTTCAGGAATCCAGTTCGATGTTCCTGGAACAATACCTGAAACAATTTGGCAAAAAGAAACTGAAGGTACTCGATTTGTGTGCTGCCCCGGGAGGTAAATCCACCCATCTGAACGCACTGCTGTCGGATGACTCGCTCCTGATAAGCAATGAAGTGATTCACGCCCGAGCCCAGATCCTCTCCGAAAACCTGAAAAAATGGGGGAATCACAATGTTATCGTTACCTGCAATGACCCAAAGGATTTTTCGCGTTTGCCAGGTTTTTTCGATATCATAGTCGTCGATGCTCCCTGTTCAGGGGAAGGGCTCTTCAGAAAGGATCCCTCGGCCATGGAGGAGTGGTCGGAGGAGAATGCTGCACACTGCGCCCTGCGGCAGCGAAGAATCCTGGCAGATGTATGGCCCTCCCTGGCAGAAGGCGGAATGCTCCTATACAGCACCTGTACCTACAATCCCGTCGAAAATGAGGAAAACATCCAATGGCTGTCAGAATTTGCCCGAACTGAGCCACATGCGCTGAATATCCCGGAATCCTGGGGTGTAGTTACCACGGAAGCAAATGGATATCCCTGCTACCGGTTCTATCCCCATCTGGTAAAAGGAGAAGGATATTTTACCGCGGCTGTCAGAAAACTGGAAGGGAATCCTCAGGAACCCCGACAGAAATTCAAGTCCACCCTGCCCCTTGCAAACAAAGCAGAACAGTCCCTGATCAGCGGACTACTCCAACAATTGCCCATCTCCCTCCTCAATTTCGAAGGAAATTATCTGGCTTTTCCAACAGACAGGTTAACGGAGCTGGATCAGGTGAAAGCAACCCTCCGGATCATTCACGCTGGGGTCAAGGTCTGTGAAATCAAGCAGGGAAATGTCATCCCTGCCCACGAACTGGCGCTCTCAACCCTAACCAACAAGAATTTTTTTCCATCCGTTGATCTTACGCTTGAACAATCCCTTCATTATCTGAAGAGGGAAGACTTTATGCCTGATTTGAAGGAGAAAGGATGGAACATGTTCACCTACCTGAACCATCCGGTAGGCTGGGCAAAAAATATCGGAAACAGATTCAACAACAGTTATCCGAAAGAGTGGCGCATCAGAATGTCAACAAGTGAATATACTGGCGAAAAACTGATGGAGGAAGCGAGGAAGTTCCCAATAAAAAGAGATATAAGTGAGGAGAAATGAGTTATAAGATATAAGACATGAGATTTAAGATGCTGTATGATAGCTTATTATGTGTACCCTAGACTTTGTAACTCAAAACTTATATCTTATATCTTATCACTCATATCTTATAACTGATATCTCCTAACTTTTTTAGTCCATCCTCCCCTTGTAATCGTTGTATCCGAATTTTCTTAAAAGGGTAAAACCTTTTTCACCATGCCAGATGCCGATGGAGGGATGTGCTACGCCATTGAACATAGTGGTTTTCACCATCGTATAATGAATCATATCTTCAAAAAGAATGGAATCACCGGGCCGGAGTGGATGGTCGAACGACCAATTTCCCATGTAATCACCTGCCAAACACGAATTTCCACCCATTCGATACGCAAATTTTCCTTCCAGGGCTTCCTGGTAAGCACCTCTTATCTTAGGCTGATAGGGCATCTCGAGGCAATCGGGCATATGGGCGGTAAAGGAGACATTTAAGATGGCCGTGCGGATTCCCTTGTTTTCGACTACATCCACCACGGAGGACAGCAAAAACCCGGTTTCCCAGGCAAAGGCGCTGCCAGGTTCCAGAATGACAGAGAGATTTCTCCACCGCGATTTGAAGGCTTTCAGGACCCGTGTCAAATGGTCTCTGTCATAATCCTTGCGGGTCATTAGATGGCCCCCCCCCAGATTCACCCATTTCAATTGACCCAGAAATTTGCCAAACCGGGATTCAAAGGCCTCCAGTGTTTTCTCCAGATCGTAGGAACTCGATTCGCACAGGGTGTGAAAATGAAATCCTTCTACTACGCCTGGTAGGTTATCCCCAAGTTGTTCGGCAGTAATACCCAGTCTTGCACCCGGGGCACAAGGATTGTACAGTTCAGTCTGAACTTCTGAAAATTCAGGATTAACCCGTAATCCGATTGAGATTTTACGGTCATAATTTTGGACCTGCTCTTTGAACCTCTCAAGTTGGAAAAGCGAATTAAAGCTAATGTGGGAGGAATATCTCAAAACATCTCCAAAATCTTCTTCCGTAAAGGCTGGAGAATAGGTGTGGGCAAGGGAATGCATCTCTTCAAAAGCCAGCCTGGCTTCATTGGCACCACTCGCCGTCGCTCCGGAGATGTACTCCCGCACAATGGGAAAAACCTTCCAAAGCGAGAATCCCTTGAAGGCAAGGATGATCTCAACACCCGCCTCCCGACTGACACTCCTTATCTTTTCAAGATTCCCACGAAGTAGTTTCTCTTCAATGACGTAACAAGGGTTTGGTATTTTGGTGAAATCAATAGACATGAAATGATCATTATAAAAGGTTGAATATGCTTGAAGGGCTTAATTGAAATGAGAGTATTATTGTAAGTACTGCAAAGATAGCGTTTATCCTTCAAAATTACTGGGCCCCATGCCGTAGGGTGCACAATGCCATCCTGCCATACAAACTTTTCAAACCTTTCAATCTTCGCCTCATTTCAATACAATCGCCTTCACGATGGAGGTGCCTGCGTGGTTGTTGACGGCACGCAGGATGTCGTTACGCATCATAAAAAGTTCGTTTCTTACAATGGATGAATTCAGGTGGATGTACAAGGTTTCATTCTTGATGTAGATGGAGGTCGTTGCCCTTGCGATCGGCTTGCCAATGATGGATTCCCAAGAGCTGACGGCGTCTACTTCTGCCAGTTTTCTGTCGAACTTCGACTCCTTGAGGAAGCTTTTAATGGCACTTCCCAGCGAATGAATCTCACTTCTTCTCATGACTTTTCCAAAATATCATTGATTCTGCCCTTTTCTACGACGAAGATTCTGAAATCGTCGCCTCCTGCTTCCTTTAGTATCCCGTCCAGGTGTTCCCTATTCGTATCCGTGATGAAAATCTGCCCGAAGTGATCATCCGCCACCAGTTTAACGATCTCCTCCACCCTTCCACTGTCTAATTTGTCGAAGAGATCGTCCAGCAGTAGGATGGGTTTCACGCGGTTCAGGGAGCGAACAAAATCGAACTGGGCAAATTTAAGGGCAATCAGGTAGGTTTTGTTTTGTCCCTGAGAGCCAAGCCGCTTGATGGGATATCCTCCCAATTTAAGTTCCAGGTCATCCTTGTGAATACCCGCCGTTGTAAATTGCAACAAGCGGTCTTTTGCAAAAGATTGGGTCAGTAACTGACCAAAATCCTGTTCATTCAGCTGGGAACCATATTCTAGGGAAACCTCTTCATTGCCACCGGATATCAGGGTATAATATTTTTGAAATACAGGCAAGAGCTCCTGCAAAAACTGTCCTCTTTTCCTGTGAATTTTTTCTCCAAGACTGATTAGTTGATCATCCCAGATGGCAAAAATGTCGGCATCGACAGAAGACTGACCGGCATAATTTTTCAGCAAAACATTTCTTTGCAACAAAACCCGGTTGTATTTGACCAGCCATTCCAGGTAGGTTCTGTCGTATTGCGAGATGACGCTGTCCATAAAGCGGCGGCGCTCCTCGCTCCCACCCTGGATTAACACTGAATCGGCCGGCGAGATCATCACCAGGGGAAGCAATCCAATGTGGTCGGAGAATCGTTCGTACTCTTTTTTGTTTCTTCTGATTTTCTTCTTCTGACCGGTTTTAAAACCACAATGAATCTCCTCTTTGGCTTCAAGTACCTCATATTTCCCTTGTAGGGCAAAAAACTCCTCCCCATGTCGTACATTTTGGGAATCGGGGTTGTTGAAGTAGCTCTTGCAGAAAGATAAATAGTATATGGCATCCAGCAGATTGGTTTTACCGACTCCGTTGTTCCCGATAAAACAGTTTAGTTTCTTTGAAAAAGTAAGGGTGGCCTCTCCAAAATTTTTATAATTCAACACAGAAAGCTCCCTGATAAACATGATTACTTTTTTTTGATCTACAAATCTAAACTTTTTAGGTAAGTTATTTTTGACCGGTTGGGCTATTTGCAAACAAAAAATGGAACGCAGAGCTGAAAATCTGTTGAAAATCCCAAAAACCCTGACTATATTTTCCAAATTATTGCGCTCGTTTGTTAAAAACGATTATTTTTGCACACGCATACAAAAAAGCATTCCAATTAAGTGAACTATAAGTTATGAGCAAAGAGAAAAAGGTACAGGCCAATGAGAATCTGAAAGAAGTTGAACATGCATTGACTACTGCTGAGTTGTTTTTTGAAAAAAACGCAAAAATAATCTCCATCGTTTTTGGAGCGGCTGTAGTGGTGGCCCTTTTGTTGCTCGCAACACACCGTTTTTACACCATTCCTCACGAAACAAAAGCCAGGGAGCAGATCTTTACGGCAGAGCAATATTTTGAAAAGGACTCTTTTAACCTCGCCCTGAATGGCGATGGAAACTATCCCGGAGTTCTGGATATCATCGACAATTATGGCCGTACTCCAGCTGGAAAACTGGCCAGGTATTACGCCGGTATCTCCTATCTTCATCTTGGAAAATACAAGGAGGCCATCAATTTCCTGGAAGATTTCAAAACAGATGACCTGTTGTTAAAACCAGTTGCCACCGGTGCCATCGGAGATGCTTATGCGGAACTTGGCAACAAGGAGAAAGCACTCAAATATTACGTAGAGGCTGCAGAGATGAAAGCCAATAGCTTTACAACTCCCATCTACCTGCTGAAAGAGGGTAGAATGCTGGAGAGCATGGGAAACAAGGAGAAAGCGCTTGCAGTGTACAAGACCATCAAGGACAAATACGGTGACAGCAACGAAGGCCGGTTGGTTGAAAAATACATCGCCCGTCTGACTGCAACCAACTAGATTAAAAAATTTTCAAAAAAACCTCGTCCATCCGGCGAGGTTTTTTTTTGTACATTTGTGTATAAACCGTTTCAAACCATTCCGAATGAAAAAGACCATTCTTGTTCATCTGGCTACCGGTTTTGAAGAGACCGAAGCTGTTACCATCATCGACGTGCTCAGACGTGCAAATCTGGATGTAACGACAGTTTCCATTACAGGAACACTGAAAGTTACAGGAGCACACAACATTTCCCTGGAGGCGGACCAGCTGTACGATGAAGCGGATTATGCCCACGCAGCCATGATCATCCTTCCGGGTGGGATGCCCGGAACCACCAACCTAATGAACCACAAGGGACTTGCCGGACAACTCACCCTTTTCAATCACGAGAAACGATGGATCGGTGCCATCTGTGCAGCGCCCATGATTCTGGGATCTCTCGGCATTCTTCAGGATAAAAAAGCAGTTTGCTATCCTGGCTTCGAGACAAAGCTCACAGGTGCCCAAGTATTACAAGTGCCCACTATCGTCGATGAACACCTCATTACCGGTAGAGGTGTCGGTACTGCCCTGGATTTTTCACTGCTGATTGTTCGCCTACTAAAGGGTGAAGCAGTTGCTGCTGAACTCCGAACCAGCCTGGTTATCTATTGAGCTTACGGGTCTGACTTTGGCTAAATTTAGGATCCAGCCATTTTTTTCACAGAACCAACAGGACAAATTTACCTCCGTTTGTATGCAACCTACAACCATTCCATCCTCCACTCCGCTTCTAACTGGTTTGTCGGCAGAGGCTAAAAACCTAATCATCGAGATCCTCAGCTTTTGTCAAGCTCATTCGGATGAAAAGTTCGTCCGAAAATATGCAATCTATTTTAGGGAAGGAACTTCGGAGTATGATGCCTATGGTGTGGATCCGCAATTGACCGTTGGAAAGGTGAAAGAATTATCTGGCAGAAAGGAAATAACCATTGATCTGCTCTTGGAGGCAGCTCCTGAGCTGCTAAAAAGTGGAAAACAGGAAGAGGCAATGTTTCTGCTGCTATTGGTGGAGAAAAATTTAAAACAGCTGGAAGCCCATCATTATGCAAATATCAGCAAATGGTTCGAAGTTGGGATCATCAATTGGGCCCAATGTGATATGCTCTGTGCCAAAATTCTTCCTTGGTTTTTTCTCAAAAAAATGGTTCCGCTTTCAAATCTGGCAGAATGGCAAAAATCTCCATTCCGGTTTCAGCGCCGTGCAATTGCCGTTCCATTGATCAAATTACTCAAATCCACTGATGACTATTCCCAGTTTTTTGAGCTGATCACTCCGCTGATGATGGATACGGAACGGGTGGTTCACCAGGGTTTGGGCTGGTTTTTACGGGAATCCTGGAAAAAGCAACCGGCACAAACTGAGGAATTTTTAATGGGATGGAAGGACCAGTCTGCCCGTTTAATCTTCCAGTATGCCACTGAAAAAATGACCAAAGAGCAACGTCTACGCTTCAGGAAGTCAAAATAAGGCACCTTCCCTTGACCTGATGCAGCGAATTCAACAGGCAAACCAAAAATCATTTTGAAAACTATTAAGCTTACGTTTGCGCCGAGTGAACCACACAGGTTATTTTCTGAATATTTTCGTTCCTTTACAAAAAAAAATCATGCTCAACTGGATCAAAAAAAGAAAAGTAAATTTCATTTTCCTTCTGCTTGGTGGATTGAGTGGGTTTTGCTATTGGAAATTTGTGGGATGCAGTTCCGGTTCCTGCCCGATCACCTCTCACTGGCATGCGAGTATGCTTTATGGCATGTTGTTGGGCTGGTTGGTGGCTGATTTGATCCTCTCTTTCAAAAAGGGGAATCCAAAGGCATAGTCAGTCCACTTTCACCACCAGGATGTTCTCCGTTTCAGCGGTTATTTTATACCTATCGTCCAGCCTGAAACCTACGATCCAAATGATCTCCTCCCCGTTGGCTAGCAGCCAGCAATTCTCTTTCTGGGGTAGGCTGAATTTTTCGTCTACAAAAAAATCGCTCAGTTTTTTCATTCCCTGCATCCCAAGCGGTTTGAAGTAATCCCCTGTCTGCCACTTGCGCAGGATAAGGGGAAATTGCAATTTATCCTTGTCCAGCAAAGCTGTTTTACGCGAAGTTTTAAGTGTCTCTATTGCTTGTCGCTTCTTCGTGGAGATGACTAGTCTGATTGGTTGTGTAACTGCCGTGCAGTTCTCCTCCAGATAATATCGCTTGGAGGACGCAACTTCTAACTTCTGCACAAGGATGGTCTTCCTGTCGAGGACAGCCCTGTGGGTGGCCGAAAAAAATTGTTTTCCCGACTGCCCACTCAAGGACTTCACGATTTCAGAGACAACCTCGCCTTTAAAGTGGAATGGCTTGAGAAATTCGAAAAGATAAGCAGGCAAGGGATTCAGCAGTTTTAATTCAGATAGGATAATCTCCGTATCTCCCGTTTCCGTATGTTGTATCACCAATTCACCGGTTCGTTCAATCGCTTGAGCATAAATGGCAGAGGTACCCCTGAGACGTTCCATGGTTTCCAGAATACCCATGCGAAAAGAGGGATTGAGCTCCTCCATCATCGGAATCACCAGGTGACGGATCTTGTTTCGTTGAAATTCAGTCAATGCATTGGTGCTGTCTTCCCTGAAATCCAGCATCCGGTCTGTAGCATATTTTCCGATCTCACTCCTGGATGCAAAAAGCAGGGGCCTTACTACCCTTCCCTGGACCACCTTCATACCGGTTAATCCTGAAATACCCGTTCCACGTGCAAGATTGAGGAAAAGAGTTTCGATCTGGTCATCGGTATGGTGGGCGACCAAAATCCAATCGAAATGGTGATTTTTTCTGGTTTCTTCAAACCACTGATACCTAAGCTCCCTGGCAGCCATTTCTATGGAAATGCCTCGTTCGGAAGCTACTTCCTCCGTATCAAAGGACTTAACAAAAAAAGTCTTCTCGTATTTTGAAGCCAATGCCTTGACAAATAGCTCATCCTGGTCCGATTCATCACTTCTTAAATGGAAATTACAGTGTGCTACCGCGAAAGCCAAACCGGCTCGGTCAAGCAGATCGACCAGAACGACAGAATCTATCCCCCCGCTCACACCCACCAGCAACGTATCATTGGGTGCAAAAAGGTGGTTGGATTCCAAGTATTTCAACAATCTTTCAACCATCTGGTACGCAATTAGGCTTATATTCGGTTCATCCCAGCTACCCTGGTGGCGATGGCAACAATCACCTCGCAAGCTTTCTGCATCGAATGGACGGGAATAAATTCATATTCTCCGTGAAAATTATGGCCGCCGCCAAACAGGTTGGGACAAGGCAGACCCATGTAGGATAGTCTTGAGCCGTCTGTTCCACCGCGAACCGGAACAATGAGCGGTTCGATGCCGCAGGAGACCATGGCCTCCCTGGCAAGTTCCACAATGAAGAACTGTGGGTCTATTTTTTCCTTCATGTTGAAATATTGATCCTTGATGGAGATATTCACGACAGATTCACCAAATCGCTGATTTAGTAAACCAACCAACTCTTCCAAAAGGGATTTTCTATGTTCAAAATTTTCCTTGCTGAAATCACGGATGATAAATTCCAGTTCCGTTCTGTCTACGTGGCCATCAAATTTTACCAGGTGAAAAAAACCATCATAATGATCTGTCCTTTCCGGCACTTCTTCAGAAGGGAGCTGAGAAATGAAACTGTTGGCAACAAGAATGGAGTTTCTCATTTTGTCTTTTGCAGATCCCGGATGAACGTTGATGCCGTGAAATACCAGATGGGCCGAAGCTGCATTGAAATTTTCGTATTGCAATTCACCCAGTTCTCCTCCGTCCATGGTAAAGGCGAAATCTGCCCCAAAATTAGGCACATAAAAATGATCTGCGCCTCTTCCTATCTCCTCATCCGGGGTGAAGGCAATTCTGATTTTGCCGTGCCCGATCTCCGGATGTTTGATCAGGTAATCCATGGCCGTGACGATTTCCGCAAGTCCAGCCTTGTCGTCTGCTCCGAGTAAAGTAGTCCCGTCAGTCACGATTAAGGATTCCCTCTTGTATTTCAATATCTCAGGAAATCGCTTGGTAGAAAGAACAACTTTTTTCTCCTCATTGAGAACCAGATCCTGGCCATCATACGATTCGATGATCCGTGGCCGGACATTCTTTCCAGAACAATCCGGGCTGGTATCCATGTGTGCAATAAAGCCTACTACTGGAACCTCTGCATCGATGTTGGATGGTAGGGTCGCCATGACGTAGCCATTCCAGTCTACCTCCACATCAACAAGCCCAATAAGGAGCAACTCTTCGGCAAGCATCTTCCCAAATACTACCTGTCCCTCAGAACTTGGAGAATGAGTGTCTTCAGGATTGGATTGGGTATTGAAACCCACATATTTCAAAAATCTGTCGACTACAGTTTTTTCTGTCATGGAAGACTGCCCGCTGGCTGGTTATGCAATTTACTAATAGGAAAGGGCAAATAGCACCCTTCTTTTGGAAGGTTTGCCCGTCAGAATACACTTCCCCTCTTCCTCCGGACCATCGAAAGGGATGCAGCGAATGGTGGCCTTGGTCTCCTCCTTGATAATGGCTTCCGTTTCCGAGGTTCCGTCCCAATGGGCCAAAATGAATCCAGGTTTGGAGATTAGTCGCTCCTTGAACTCCACATAGGTATCCACTGTACAAGTGTTCTCCTCCCTGAATTTAAAGGCTTTTTGATAGATGTTATTCTGGATCTCAACCAGAAGATCTTCGATCAGTATATCAATCCCCTCCAATTGTTCCACTTTTTTCTCCAGGGTATCGCGGCGAGCGATCTCAACACTTCCGTTTTCAAGATCCCTGGGACCAATGGCCAAACGAACCGGCACACCTTTCATTTCGTATTCTGCAAATTTCCAGCCCGGACGTTGTGAATCACGGTCATCGAATTTCACACGAATATTTCTTTTCTTAAGCTTGTCGACAAGCACTTTCACTTTTTCTGAAATTTGCGCAAGCTGTTCGAAATTTTTATAAATAGGTACAATAACTACCTGGATAGGAGCTAGTTTGGGGGGAAGCACCAATCCGTTGTTGTCGGAATGTGCCATGATTAATGCACCGATCAAACGCGTGGAAACTCCCCAGGAAGTCGCCCAAACGTATTCCAGTTTCCCTTCCCTGGAGGTAAATTGAACCTCAAAGGCTTTGGCGAAGTTTTGACCGAGAAAATGAGACGTACCAGACTGCAATGCCTTTCCATCCTGCATCAGCGCCTCGATACTGTAAGTCTCCAGCGCACCGGCAAATCGTTCGTGTTCCGACTTGGCACCCTTAATGACAGGAACTGCCATGTAATTCTCAACAAAATCGGCATAGACATTGATCATCTTTTCCGTCTCAATCAGGGCCTCTTCTTTGGTTTCGTGGGCGGTATGACCCTCCTGCCACAAAAATTCAGCCGTGCGCAAAAACATACGGGTACGCATCTCCCAGCGCACTACGTTGGCCCACTGGTTGACGAGAATGGGCAGATCCCGGTAGGATTGAACCCAATTTTTATAGGTACTCCAAATGATCGTTTCTGAGGTAGGACGAACAATGAGTTCCTCCTCGAGTTTGGCATCCGGATCAACAATTATTCCTTTTCCGTTGGGGTCATTTTTCAAACGGTAATGGGTGACAACGGCACATTCCTTGGCAAATCCATCTACATGACTCGCCTCTTTGGAGAAGAAAGATTTTGGTATAAATAACGGGAAATAAGCATTTTCATGTCCTGTATCTTTAAACATCTGATCCAGTGCAGCTTGCATCTTTTCCCAAATGGCATATCCATAGGGTTTGATGACCATACAACCACGAACTGCGGAATTTTCAGCCAAATCAGCCTGGCTTACCAGGTCATTGTACCATTGAGAATAATTTTCTTCTTTCGATGTAAGTTCCTTTGCCATTTTACTATTTTGGTATGATATTTGCTTATATATTCATGTAATTAGCCTTGCAAAGCTAAGGAAAATTGAAGGATTTAGAAACAGAAAGTTGAACAAAACATGATACACGCTCAAATATTTGCACACAAGAGAATGCGAGGATTCGGGTGGGTAACGTGTAACCAATAAATAATAAATATATCCACATGAAAACGAACGTGAAACTGTTAATAGCCCTCTCCATGATGGCTACGGCTTGTACAACAGGCATAAAGGTCACCTCCGGTGGTTATTCAGACGATCTTTATTATACCCCTGGGGATGCGACACCAGCTGCCAGCAAGCCGGCTCCGGCTCCTGAAACAAGGAAGCCTCAGCCCAAAAGTACGGTTGTAATGCAGGTGGAAGAGAACGAACAGGGAAAGGTTGTCAACAACTATGTGGTTCCAAAGGGAAGCAGAAAGGACAACAATGCCTACTATTTTGATGATCAGCCTACTGCCTCTGATACTACTTTGGAGTACAAAGACAATAAAGAGCAGGTAACCGTCAACAACTATTACGAAGGTGAAGAGATGAGTTACACTACCCGGATCAGAACTTTCTACAATCCTTATTTCTATGATCCTTACTGGGATCCATTCTGGAGTCCTTATTACGGTTCGCTTTACAGCTATGGCTGGGGAATGGGTGGCTTCTATCCCGGTTGGGGAATGGGGTACTATGATCCCTGGAATCCTTACTTCGGATTTGGATACGGATTTGGATTAGGCTTTGGCTGGGGAGGTTTTTATCCCGGTTGGGGCTGGGGCGGAGGATATTATGGCGGTTATGAATTCGGACACAATGGGAATCGTTATGCTGGAATTCAGAACAATACGGGTCGACGTGGCCAATCCAACGCAGTTCGGTACAACCTGAACACCAACAAAAACGGATTACTTTCAGGTTCATCTGCCGTCAACAGGATTGGCAGAAACCAAACATCCTCCACCAGATCATCCATTGGAAATCCAGTAAGTGGATCAGCTGCAGGAACCAGACAAACGGCATCAGGTACAAATGCCGCAGCAACCCGTCTGTCAGGAAACCAAAGAATAAATGGTGCTCTGCAAAGCCAGGCAAACACCAACCTGCAACAGAATCGTGCCTCCAGGGGAGCCACCGTCGCCAACCTGCGTCGATCAACCACCAACATTCAGGGCAGTGTCTTGAACAATGCCTCCAGCAATTCACCAAGAACAGCAACATCTGGCAGTTACACCCCAACCTATAACAGGCCCCGGACAAACACGGCACCAAGCTACAACAACGGGGCAACCAGACAATATGGAACTCCACAGACAAACAGCAGCACCATCCGATATGCCAGACCCCAGGGTTCTGTCAGCGGTTCGGTAAGAACCCAGTCAAGCGGGTACCAGAGAGGATCTGTCAACAGTTCTACCAGAAGCTCTGGGGTCTACAGTTCACCGGCCGGCAGTTCCTCCTCAAGATCGGTTCAATCCAGTGCTACCAGAAGCTACTCTGCCCCCTCCTTTAGCGGTGGAACCAGTGGCGGATCCGTCAGCGGCGGAGGAAATAGCGGTGGTGGAAATAGTGGTGGAGGTGGATCCAGAAGTTCTGGCCGTACCAGGTAACAACTATTTTACCTGAAATCCTTTCTTCCAATGAATGAAATTCAATGATAAAGATTGAAGTGGAGATGTTATTTGTCAAGGAGATGCCAAATCAATCAATTGGATAAACAATAAAAAACGACACAAATGAAAAAATTATATTTTGCCATTTTGCTTTCCCTCGGAATTACAGCCATCGCCTCGGCTCAATACGTCGATAATGCCTTGCTGTTTTCTCAGCAGAACTACGGATCAACCGCACGTTCCAAGGCCATGGGCAACGCTTTCGGAGCATTGGGTGGTGACTTTGGATCACTCAGCATAAATCCCGCAGGAATTGGTATTTACCAAAGGGGAGAAGTATCTGCCACGATGAATCCAATCAACCTGAGTAACACACAATCCACCTATCAGGGATATGGTTACAAGGACAACAACAACAATTTCAATTTTTCCAATTTTGGATATATTTCCTCAATTCCAGGAACTTACAGTACATCGGGTCTGGTTTCCGTAAACTTTGGAATTGGTTACAACAGGTTGGCCAATCTCAACCAAAACAGTTACGTAGGTGCCGAAAATTCCCCCTATTCCAGAATGGATGCTTTCGCACAAAATACCAACGGAATCAATTACAACGATTTGGTTACCACCCAGAATTATGACCCTTATCAGAACGGAATTCCCTGGGAGAGTAAACTTGCCTGGGAAAATTACCTGATCAATGTGTCCAATCCAAGTACAACAGGTGACCGTTACAGTACTTTTCTCCTCAGCAATGAAACGGTAAAACAGACCCAAACAACTCACCACGAAGGATACCTGAATGAATACGTAGCCACTTTCGGCGCAAATTTCAACCATAAACTCTATCTGGGTGCTACTCTGGGTATGCAGGATCTATTCTACGATGAAGCAATTCTCTACAGCGAGAGCGGAGAGAACAATGCCAAAACCGCAGCAGGAAGCTGGGGCAGATTTGATTATTCAAACAATACCAGAACAACCGGAGTAGGATATAATCTTAAGTTGGGTGCTATTTTCAGGCCCCTGCCGGCCTTGCGTATCGGATTAGCCCTTCATACTCCCACCTATTTTCACGTAAAGGAGAGCTACAGTTCGGTGATGAGTTCCAATCTGACAGGTGTCAGCACGGAGGCAGACGGAACCCACAATGAAGTAACTCCCATCGGTAATTACGAATACAATTTTCACTCTCCTCTGCGCGCCATAGGCAGCATCGCCTACCAGATTGCAAAAAAAGGAATGATCTCACTCGACTATGAATTCGTAGATTACAGCGGAATGAAATACAGCAAGGGAATGGGTGGCGATAGTTTCAGTGTCGAAAACAGTGACATTAAAACGGTTTACAAAGCCGTCAGCAACATCCGTATTGGAGGTGAATACCGTCTAACAGATGCTGTTAGCCTTCGAGGGGGAATGGAATTCCTTGGAAATCCCTATCAATCAACAGTTAACGGTGTATCCCAACCAAATACTGACTACAAATTCACTACCTACAATGCAGGAATTGGATATCGGACGGGAAAATTCTCTGTCGATATGGCCTACAGCCTCGGTGACAAAACCAATTTTCTCTACCTGTACCACCTGGATGGAGTAGAGGTTGATCCGGTAAAATACCATTCACTGACCCACCAACTGCTTATTACGGTTGCCTTAAGAATGTAACCATTGTTCCTTCCAAACTAGAAGGTAAAAAATAAGGGGAACTGTACTAATCGTCAGTTCCCCTTATTTTTTTATTCCTTTTAACCCTTAGCTACAATTGGATGCTCTCACCTTACAGGATCATTCCAGCTCCAACGACGTTGTTGGTTGCCTCGTCAATGAGAATGAGACTACCCGTTTCCCGGTTCTTTTTGTAGGAATCGTAGAAGATAGGTCGTGTGGTCTTGATGGAGATTTTGGCAATTTCGTTCAGTCCGATGTTGGTATCCTCATCCATCTCTCCGAGTGTATTGATGTTGACTTTATAGGCGATTTCGGTGACCACGCACTTCATCTCATTGGAAGTATGTTTCAGAAAATACCTGCCCCGGTGCTGAAGTGGTTTACTACTTAACCAACAGACCATCAATTCTATTTCCTGCCCATGCTGAGGTTGATTCGCTGCATCCACAATCATCGAGCCCCTGCTGATATCAATTTCGTGTGCAAGCCGCAAGGTAACCGATTGTGGTGCAAAAGCAAGTTCTAATTGCTCTTTTCCGAGGTCGATACCTTCGACCGTCGTTTTTTGTCCACCCGGCAAGGCAACCACCTCCTGTCCTACCCTGAAAACTCCACCTGCCACTCTACCGGCATAACCCCTGTAGTCGTGGTACTGATCAGATTGAGGTCTGATCACATATTGCACTGGAAAACGCGGATCCGTAAAATTATGATCTCCACCAACCGGTAGCGACTCCATCAAGCCAATAAAAGTAGCGCCTGTGTACCAAGCCATATTGGTGGATCTGTCCACCACATTGTCACCAAGTTTGGCACTGATCGGAATAAAATGCACGTCATTGTTGCCCAACTTACGTGCGACTTCCGTGAAGTCGACTTTAATGGCTTCAAAGACCTCCGGTGAAAAGTTCACAAGGTCCATTTTGTTGACACAAACCACCACGTGCGGGATCTGCAGCAAAGCTGCAATGTAGGCATGCCTGCGGGTCTGTTCTATCACACCGTTTCGTGCATCAATCAGGATAACAGCCGCATTGGCCGTCGAGGCCCCAGTGACCATATTTCGGGTATACTGAATATGACCCGGAGTATCTGCGATGATAAATTTTCTTTTGGGGGTAGCGAAGTAGCGATAGGCCACATCAATGGTTATGCCCTGTTCACGTTCTGCGCGCAAACCGTCCGTCAGCAAAGCCAGATTGACCTCCTCTCCTCCCCTGCTGATGCTGGCTCTTTCAATGGCCTCCATCTGATCCTCAAAAATAGCCTTGCTGTCGTACAACAAACGACCAATCAAGGTACTTTTCCCATCATCCACACTGCCAGCAGTGGTGAATCTGAGCAATTCCATATCCAAATATCCGATCTCCTTGCCGGACAAACCTGTGATCTTATTCTCAATCATTCTAACGAATTATCATTTCAGCATTATCTTGAGAGACATGAGCAATAAGATATAAGACTTGAGAGCAAAAACCCCACCCTCCTTCTTATATCTTATATCTTATCTCTCATATCTTATAACTTATAATTCTACCTAAAAATACCCCTCTTTTTTCCTGTCTTCCATCGCGGCCTCCGAGCGTTTGTCATCGGCACGGCCTCCCCGTTCTGTCACACGACTGGCGGCTACCTCCTGGATGATCTCTTCCAGCGTATTGGCTTCCGAAAGTGCAACCCCAGTGCAGGTTATATCTCCAATGGTACGGCAACGGATTCTTCTCACTTCTGATTTTTCTCCCGGTTTCAACTGCATAAAAGGAGCAGTTGCCAACCAAACCCCATCCCGGCAAAAGACCTCCCGCTCGTGGGTAAAGTAGAGACTGGGCATCGGAATTTTCTCCATCAGGATGTATTGCCAGACATCCATTTCCGTCCAGTTGCTGATCGGGAATACCCTGAAATGTTCCCCAATGTGTTTCTTGCCATTGAAGAGGTTCCATAGTTCCGGCCGTTGATTTTTTGGATCCCATTGACCAAACTCATCGCGGTGCGAGAAAAATCTCTCCTTGGCACGCGCTTTCTCCTCGTCACGCCGTCCACCGCCCATCGCACAGTCAAATTTCATCTCTTCGATCGCATCCAGTAGTGTGACCGTCTGCAATACGTTGCGGCTGGCATTGACCCCCTTCTCTTCCACGGCCCTACCTTTGTTGATCGAATCCTGCACATATTTAACGATCATTTTCGTACCCGTCTCCTCGGCAAGCTCATCCCGGTAGGCAATGGTCTCGTCAAAATTATGACCGGTATCAATATGCATCAGCGGAAATGGAACTTTGGCAGGATAAAAGGCTTTCCTGGCAAGGAAAAACATGACGATGGAATCTTTTCCTCCGGAAAAAAGCATCACAGGATTTTCAAATTGCGCAGCTACTTCTCGAAGTACGAAAATGGATTCGGCCTCCAGTTCCCGAAGATGGTTGATGGTATGTAACTCCATAAAACTAATTCTGATTTTGGATCCTCCCGGTCGGAACGTCCGAATGGGAGGATGAGCCACAAAAATAAACATTCCAAGGAGAAAAACGACAATAATGGGGAATCCTTCTACCTTCCATCCGGCGAAAACGTAAATATTACAATCCTGCCGGGGAGGGAGATGAAGTTAGAATAACATTTGAATCACTTCAGGATCAATGCGCCACTTTTCACCAGAATCTATTCTGTCAGGGTGAACGCAAGACTCCCGATGGGAAGCCAGGAACTTTCATCCCAATAATTTTTATCCCGGTCACGCAGGAAATACGCTATTTGTTAATAGCCTGGTTGAATCAGATCAAAGGGAAAGGCAGTTGAACAAGCATAATTTCCCGCCATTTCAATACCGGATGGTTCGGAAAGTGTTGTTTGGGAAGGTTTTTAAAAATTAAAAAAGATTCATCCAACAAATGTTATAATCCAGTCAACGCATCCCAAAAAACTCAAAAAGATAATAAAGGATGGCCGCGACAACCATCGAAACAGGTATTGTTAGAATCCAGGCATAGAGGAGGTTTATGGTGACTCCCCACCTGACAGCCGTGACGCGTTTGGTCAACCCAACTCCCATGATTGCTCCGGTAATAGTATGGGTGGTACTGACCGGAATTCCAAAATAATCGGATCCAAAAAGCAGGATCGCTCCTGCTGATTCTGCCGCAACCCCTTCGAAGGAGGTAAGTTTGGTGATCTTGGATCCCATGGTCTTTACAATTCGCCAACCACCCGAAATGGTACCCAGACTGATAGAGAGGTAGCACCCAATAACTACCCAATGCGGAATGGAATGCAACTTTCCATCGACCATATCAATTTGCGCCCAGGATGGTATTGCAGCAGGATCAACGCCGTGGAAATAGACAATCAGGGTGGCCGCAATAATTCCCATGACTTTTTGCGCATCATTTCCACCATGCCCCAAACTGAATAGTGCCGATGAAAGCAGTTGCAGCCGCTTGAAATATTTACCCAAAATGAAGGGTTTGCCATTCTTGCAAATATTTAGCAGCAATACGGAGATAAAATAGGAGATGATCATTCCCAAAAATGGCGCCAAAAAAATAAAGGAAACAATTTTTAAAATAACGGACGAATGGACAACGCCCCATCCAGCATGTGCGATGGCCGCTCCTGCAAATCCACCTACCAATGTATGGGAGGAACTGGAAGGAATACCCAAATACCAGGTAAAGAGGTTCCAGATAATCGCAGCGCAAATCCCGGCCAAAATGACCTGAAGGGTTATGGCACTGGTGTCTGCAACTTTGGAAATCGTATCTGCAATTTTAAGCTCAAATATGGCATAAGCCAGCAGGTTAAAGAAGGCCGCCCACAAAACGGCCTGAAGTGGGGATAGTACCTTTGTGGATACAATCGTGGCAATTGAATTTGCTGCATCGTGGAATCCATTGATAAAATCAAACGCAAACGCCAGCACAATAATGACAATCAAAAGTGTAAAGTTCATATTGGTAGTTTTTACGGTTAAATTATTTCATCCCACAGGTAGAATAGAACTTTAGCTCATTTTTACAATAAGCGTAGAAAAGATATTGGATACATCATCGCATTTATCGATGGCCTTTTCCAGGGTAGTCAGAATGTCTCTTTTCTTGATTAAGTCGATCGCATTGGCTTCCTCCTCGAACAGTTTGGCAAGGAATTCCTGGTAAATATCATCCACCTTGCTCTCCATCTGCCTGATATTCTTGCAGGATTCCTGATGCTTTTTGAAATCACCAATTGAATGAACATTGCTCAGAATATATTGAATTGCCTTGTTGGAAACAAGGAGACAATCTGAGATCCAGACAAATTCTTCAGGAAATAAGGTTAGTTTATAATGATGCATTCGCTTGGATGCAGCATAAATATAATCCACCACATCATCCATCGTGTTGATCAAATCATGAATGTCTTCCCTGTCAAATGGGGTAATAAAGGTTCCATTCAGTTCCAGTATCAACCGTCGGGTAATGGCATCCCCATTGTGCTCCACCTCTTTGATTTCCCGAATCAGTTCCTGCCGCTTGGCAAGATCACCTTCCCTGACCAACTTGGCAAGTAACTCAGAGGCGCCAACCAGGTTGTCAGCCGCTTCCACAAAAAGAGGGAAAAATTTACGGTCCTTGGGCACGAGAAAGGAAAAGATCTTGTCAATTTTCATTGGCGAAAAATTTAATGTATCGAATTATTGGTATTTTTCACAAGTAAATGGCGGATGATACTATCAACAAATCAAGCGGTAATGCATCTCCTTGGGCCATGAATGCACCATCCTGATTCTAACTACAAAAGTCCGGTTTTGATGTTTCATTTCAGTTACAAACCGGTTACATTTTATGGAAGGAACAAATAAAAAAATTCTGATCCTTTGGCAGAATCTCATATGAAAATAACAGAAATTGAATGCATTAACCAGCAACAATAAAGATCAGACTTAAAAAACGAAGCACAACTTTTAGACTGCTAAAATTGATATTGATAGACCAGCTCCCGGCTGTTTTGCCAGATGACGCTGTTGACATTCACCTCAAAAATTTTCCTGACAATCTTTCGGGTTTGATCAGGATAGTCCACAGACACCCTTACATCTGATTCCAACCAGTTGCTGATACTTTCAAATTGATCCGGCAGCTGATCCCACAGAACCGGAACACCCATCTGCTCAAGGGCAGCTGCATTGCACTGTTGCTCGTATTGCCCTTTCATTGGAATAACCATCAGTTTTTTCTTCATGAACAGAGCCTCTGCCGGAGTCTCAAAACCTGCCCCGCACAAAACCCCGGTTGATTTGGCCATATCTTCCACAAATTTGTCGTTCGTGATTTTATTAATTGTAATATTTCCAACCTGATAGGATTGCCTCGCATGTTTGGAGAAAATATGCCAGTTGTAATCGCCAAGCAGGGTTAATGTTTTAAGCAAATAGGCATCATCATAGGCAGGTAGGTAGACGGTGTAGTAATCCTGGACATCCGTTTTCTGTTCTCTTACCTGCTTTCTGATGACCGGAGTAAAAATGAAATTATCGTACTCCTGAAAATGGAAGCCGAAATGGGTATCTGCTGGAGCATAATTCTTCAAAATGAATTTTCCAATCATATCACTTTTTGGAGGCATCGGAACTTTATTGCTCAAATAGGAACTCTGATGGCTCAGACTGATACACGGCACCTTTTTTTTGTGACATGCCCAGGCGGAAACTGGTTCGAAATCATTGATAACCAGATCATAATCTTCCACTCTTAATTCATCTATCTCCCGCTTTAGCTGAAACAGGTTCGATTTGGTCACTGTACTCCATAAATCAACTCCTCCCTTGTGTCCAAACCAGAAACTGAGTCCCCGCAACCGGTATTTAACCGGATAATCCAATTCAACATCACACTGCGTTCCGCTGACCAAAATATCGCACTGACAGTAATCCTTGATAATCGGAATAATCTCTCGTGCCCGGCTGATATGGCCATTCCCGGTTCCCTGAATTGCGTATAGTATTTTCATCTGTTATATTATTAAATGCCTTAAGCTAGCGCTGAAAATCAACCAACATATTATTGAACAACTCCTTCACCTCTGCATCTACGATCTTCTCAAATTCCGCATCCGCATTTTCCAGCGGTTCTATAAAATCTTCCCGGTAGTTAAACAATCTCCATTTACCCTCATTGTATTCCAGGGCAGAGAGATTTTCAATCCAGTCTCCTGAATTCATGTAATTGACAGATTGATCACCCACCTGAACGGATCGGATTTCAGGTTTGTGTATGTGGCCACAAATGACCGTATCGGCTCCTTTTCGGATGGCAGCCGAAGAAACAGTCGTTTCAAAGGCATTGACAAATTTTACCGCACCCTTCACCGATTCCTTTATTTTTTTGGAAAAAGAGACTGGTTTAACCTTAATATCCAATTCCCGCAAGATCCAGTTTATGAAGGTATTCAGGGCAACCAGTCCATCGTAACCGATGGCGCCCAATTTGGAAAGCCACTTTGAATATTGCATCACCACATCGAAAACATCCCCATGAAATATCCAGACTGTTTGACCATCAAGTTCCAGCTTTAAATCGTTCAGGATTTTTAGCCTGCCAATTTTCATTCCTGAAAATCTCCGGAACATCTCGTCGTGATTTCCGGTAATGTAGTAAACGGTGCAGCGTTCTGACGCCAGGCCAAGAAGGTGCTTGACAACTTTCAAGTGTGACTTGGGGAAGTAGCGTTTCTTAAACTGCCAGATATCGATGATATCGCCGTTCAATACCAAAGTTTTGGGTTTGATGCTCTTCAGATATTTGAGCAATTCGACTGCCTGGCAACCCGGTGTTCCCAGGTGTAGGTCAGAAATGACAACCAGTTCTACGTTTCTTTTGGACTCCATATGGTCAATAGTTATTTGGCAACTAATTAACCTATAAAGGATTACTAAATTGTTACAAAACGATGAAACTAAGATTACAATATGATCCGGAAAGCGTGGACTTTCCTATTTGAGAAAATCACGGAACCAATAGCCGGAATCTTTCACAATTCTCTCCTGCGTATCAAAATCGTTGTAGACCAGGCCAAACCGAGGACGATACCCTTCCGCCCATTCAAAATTGTCGATAAAGGTCCAGGCAAAATAACCCTGGACGTTCACCCCCTCCTGTTTTGCTTTCAGAATTTGCTGAAGGTATCTTTTGTAAAAATTAATTCGTTGCGGATCGTGTACCCTGCCATCTACGAGTCGATCCGGAAAGGCCGCCCCATTTTCGGTGATGATGATCTCTTTGACCGGGTATTTTGAAAACTGCTTCAAAATATCATACATCCCTTCCGGATCGACCTCCCAACCCATCTCTGTAATTTCAGCCGTTGAATCCGGTTTTACCCGGTTTGCCCAGATCACAGGGATCAAGGATGGTTTGGCTATCACCCTGAAATAGTTTTGTAGTCCAATGAAATCAAATTCGAACGGGAGTTTTTGTTCATCACCGGGAAGCATGTGCTTCTCAATTTTCTTAAGAAAAGGCAAGTCCTGAATCGGGTATCCCATGCCCAGAGTTGGTTCAATGAACAGTCGGTTCAATACCACATCCAGCCGCTTGGCTGCACGCTGATGACTTCCAATCGGCTTGTAAGGTTCGGTATGGGAACAGGAAAAGGTCGTTCCGATGTGACTCTTCTCCACATTTCGGCGGATAATTCTGCCGCCCTCCGCCTGACAAAGACAGGCATGGTGGACAGCGGCCAGGTATTTTCCTATTCCGGTCCGTTGCGGGGCGTGAGTTCCCGACAAATAACCCAGCGTCGTAAATCCGGCAGGTTCGTTGAGCACCATCCAGTGCTTGACCCGATCCCCAAAACGACGGGTACACAAATCGGCATATTCAGCAAACCAATCCACTACCTCGCGGTTGGTCCAGCCACCTTTTTCTTCCAGTTTCTGAGGCAAATCCCAATGATAAAGTACGGCCCACGGTTCAATCCCCAAACGAAGGCATTCATCAATCATTCTATTGTAATAATCCACGCCTTTCTCATTGATCGTTCCTGTTCCTTCCGGTAAAATGCGCGGCCAGGAAAGTGAGAATCTAAAATTCTTAAAATTCAATTCTTTAAGAAGTTTCAAATCACTTTCGTATCTGTAATAAAAATCGTTGGCGATTTTCCCGTCCGATTTATCCTTGATGTGCCCACGACTGGTGAACCTGTCCCAAACAGATTCTCCTTTCCCATCAACATCAGAGGCACCTTCAATTTGATAGGCAGAAGTAGCAACACCCCAATGGAAATTATCACCAAAACTACTTTTCGTAAGCTCCGGGATATAGTTGCCTGCGGCCAGAACAGGATTTACCCGGCCGATTGCAACAAGTGCTGCCATATATTTTAAAAAATCACTTCGAAACATCGATCAATGATGTGAAAATTTTGCTCGGCAAATTTAGAAGTTTATCAACACCCTTTGCACATATTAAAATCCCATGTAGATTGAAATTTTAAATTTTTCTTCCTTTCCTAAAAAATACAAATTTTTAAAAACAGCGTTACCATTTGAGGTACCGTTGTTTCAAGGATAGAAACATACTACTTTTTGCCTTTTTAAGCGTGTTTTAGACAACACGAAACAGATATTATCATGTTGTTTATCTGGCTCTTATACAACCAACCCGATTCAACCTACCAAACAAGAAAAGTCAAAGCTTAATTATTGTGTAATGGTTGTGTAACATTTCTGTAATAAGCGCAGCCTACTTTTGTGTTAAGTTTTGGGAAAATTAGAACATGAATGTTAAAATGGAAAAGCAAATGCAAAGTTTCATGTTTGTTCCATGTAGCCATCACTTTAATATTTAATAAAAAAATGAAAAGCAATTTGAAAAAATTTTTCTCTGCATTACTACTGTTGGCGCTTTCGGTCAATATGGTAACTGCTCAACAAACCAGTGCCATTCTATCCGGAAAGATCTTGGATGAAAAGAACCTTCCCATGCCTGGCGTAAACGTACAAATTACTTATTTGCCCTTGAAAAAAACGAGCGCAACGGTAACCAACGAAAAAGGGGCATTTTATGTACCAAACCTTTCACCCGGTGGACCTTACACCGTTAAAATTTCATTCATTGGTTACAAGAGTGAGAACAAGGATATTCCATCCTTAAGCCTTGGTGCAAATACCGAGATATCCGTTCAAATGCAGACTGAAAACACGCAAATTGCAGGTGTTGAAGTGGTTGGGAGATCAAAAGTTCGAAATGAAGGAACAGTCATTAAAAAAGAGCAATTACAGCTGCTTCCATCGACCTCGCACAGTCTGACGGATTTTACAAGGATGACTCCCGAAGCCAACAACAATGCCTATGCAGGAACCAACTTCCGTTACAACAATGTAACGCTGGATGGTGCCGTGAACAATGATGCTGTCGGTTTCAGCAACTCTTTTGGAGGTGTCAGCGGTGGCGGTCAGTCAGGAACAGCCGGTTCAGGCAGCCGTTCCAATCCTTACAGCATAGATTACATCGAACAGGTACAGGTCCAGATTTCTCCCTTCGACATCAAACAGGGTAACTTTACAGGTGGTAGTGTCAATGCGGTTACCAAGAGTGGAACCAACGATTTTAAAGGGGATGTTTATTCATTCGGCAAACAGAGCTGGATGGTAGGTAAAGATCCTGGAACCAAAAAAAGCATGTCTTCTGACTTCCACGACGGAATGACCGGCATCAGTGTAAGCGGAGCCATCAAACAGAACAAGCTATTTTATTTTATCAATGCAGAAGAGACCAGAAGACAAGATCCTGCTTTTTACAATGCTGGTGATGCTGGTTCCCCGGTGAGCCTGGCGGATGCTCAGGCCATAAGCAACAAACTGAAAACAACCTACAATTACGATCCGGGTTCCTATAACGCATACAATATTCAAACCAACAGCAACAAGATATTTGGTCGTCTCGATTATGTGATCAATGACCGAAATTCCCTGATGGTGCGCGCCATTTATACCCACGGCTGGGGACAAAATCTGGAGAGAAGTACCACAAACTTCCAGTTTGGATCTGCCGACTTTACCCAACATACCAAGAACCTGAGTGTAATTGCCCAATTGAAATCCACTTTTGCTAACAATCTATACAATGATGTGATGCTAAGCTACATCAATGTACACGACTACCGCGAATTCCCAAATCCGATCGCTCCTTTCATCGATATCGCGAGCACCAAAATTTGGTTGGGTTCATGGAGAGAGGCTTCCGTATACAACACCAAGCAGTCGACTTATGAATTCACCGACAACCTGACCTGGATCAAAGGTTTCAATACCTTCACCCTCGGAACCCATAACGAGTTCTACAAGATTGATTATGGTTTCCTCAACTCCTACAATGGACGTTGGGAGTATTCCAGCATCGCCAACTTCCTGGCCGACAAACCCAGCAGGATCAGGAGTGCCTATCCATTGGACAACAGCATGAATTCTGTTAGCTATCTGAACGCACATCCGGAACAGATCGCCTCGTTCAATGTGAACTTTACGAGTCTCTACTTGCAGGATGAAATCAATCTCGACAAACTGAAGCTTTCACCGGGCATCCGACTGGATTACCAGTTTGTAGGCAAACAACCCGGACTCGATCCCGCCTTTAACAACATCAGGGATGTTCATACCGGAAATACTTACACCAATACACCTTTCAAGAACATTAAAAATCAATTCTTCGGCAACGTGATCGTCTCTCCCCGTCTGGGATTCAGTTATGATCTCAATGGAGACAAATCAGTTGTCATCAGAGGTGGAACCGGCATTTTCACAGGTCGCATTCCTTTGGCATGGATGGGTTACATCTACACCTTTCCGGGAACCAAATTTGCCAACATCGACGTAAAACCATCAGGGGCCAACGCTGTTGTGCCACTCGTGATGGACCCTACAAAACTGAAAAGTACGATTGAAAGTCAATTCGGTTCTTCGGCATCTGCGACCCGCGAAATCGACGTGGTTGACAACAATTTCAAGATGCCAGAAATCTGGAGAAGCAACCTGGCTGTGGATATCGATTTTCACCAGGGGTACAAACTGACACTGGAAGGATTGTATACCAAAGTATTGGATGATGTCAAATTCCAAAACATCAACGTGAAGGACAGTGCCGTCACCTATCTGGCTTCAGGTCCGACAGCCACGCCAATTTACAAGGGAGGTAAAAACAGTGCAAGCTATTCCAACATCTATTTGCTTTCGAACACGCACGAAGGATACCGTTACAACTACACGGTGAAGTTCTCCAAGGTGTTTGCACGCAAAGGAATGTTTTCAGGATTTGCCAATCTGGCCTACACCTATGGAATGTCGAAGGATGTTTCCAATGGAATCCGAAACTCTTTGCAGTCAAACTATGAAGTAAATCCGGCCGTATCAGCCAATAACCCGGACGTAGCCTTTTCAAATTTTGACTTACGGAACAGAATCGTAACTTCCTGGTTTTTCAACGTCGACTGGAACGAGAAACACAAGACCTCCATCGGAATCTTCCACTCTTCACAGTCTGGAAGTCCATATTCCGCTACCTATTCAACCAGTCCGAACCCCTACGGAAACTCTTCCAATGCAAACTTGATCTATGTTCCTAGGAATGCAAGCGAACTAGTCTTTGCGGACCTGACCACTTCAACAGGGGCAATCTATACGGCTGCTGCACAAGCAAAAGACTTCAATGCCTTTATCGACAACGATAAATACTTAAGCACACGCAGAGGTCAGTATGCCGAAAGAAATGGGCTGAGAACACCCTGGAATCATTTCATGGACCTGCAGATCACCCACGAAATCAAATTCAAGGTTGGTCAAAGAAAGCAAAGTGTTCAACTGTTGGCCACCATGTTCAATGTACTTAATCTGCTGAGCCAAAATTGGGGCAAGGTCTATTTCGTAACCAATGTAAACAACTATGCAATTCCGTTGCTCGGATTTGCCAACGATGCGAACAAAGTTGCTCCCGGCGGTACAGGTTATATCCCAACTTACAATTTCCTCAAATATCCTGACAACAACAATAGCCAGTACTATTCAGTCGATCCGCTCAACTCCCGTTGGCAGATGCAGTTTGGTCTGAAGTACAATTTCTAATCCAACAACCACTTCCTAATTTACTATTAACTTGAAGGTAAAGGGGCTGGCTCAGTATTTGAGCCAGCCTTTCTTTGTTTGAAGGAGCGAACCCGGACGAATCACAAAAGATGATAGAATGAAATGTAATTTTTTTGTAACATCCCCGTAACCATCCTGTATTTTTTGACTGTTACTTTTGTTGCAGTAGAAACTAGACAGGAGTAGTACAAATTAAATTACTCGTCAGAAACAAAAGATACTCTCCATAATCATGGCAAAAAAAATTACAAAATATTTTCTCCTCCTTTTTGTACTGACAGTTTCAGCCAATTTGCTGAATGCACAGCCAACCAGCTCCTTGCTCTCAGGAAAGGTGCTGGATGAAAAGAATCTGCCGGTTAAGGGAGTAATCGTTCAAATAACCTATGTTCCCTGGAACAAGACCAGAGATGCACAAACAGACAAGAAGGGATTTTTCTGCATTGGTAATTTACCTCCCGGAGGACCCTATTCCGTGAAATTCTCCTGCGAAGGCTATGAAGCTCAGACCAGGGAGGTCTCTACTCTCGACCTTGGTAATGTCAACGATTTATCGCTTCACATGCGGTTAGAAAACAAGGAAAATAAGGCAACTCAAACGATCGCGAGTAATAGGGATGCCAAGACAAATGCAACCACTTCGAGTAACACGGAGACGGCAATACGGATCGCCGAATAATCGGAAATTACCATTTATAGAAAAGCATCTGTACCACATTTGTACAGGTGCTTTTTTTATATCCTGAAAATCCTGTTGAACAGCTTGAAATATGGATTAAATTTTGGTTCGTGGTAATAGGCATGTATGCTTCGGGCTAAGCGGTTGTTTTTAAAAATAGATTCAATCAACACCCAGACATTTAACAGCAATGTCACATCATTGATATAGTGTTGTAACATTTAATGTGTAATATCGCTTCAGTTAGTTTCTGAGAGTTTAATATATTTAGCATTTACAAAACCCATGAATGATTTCTTGTCATTCATGGGTTTTTTTATGAGGTGGACGAAATGTCGTTGTGGATCAATCTAAAAAACTAATGATCCAAATTTTATGTTGCAATGGAAATGTAACTAATTTGTATTCAAACAATAACATTTTTTTTTGAACATTTACCGGATGACTCCGCGTTGCAGGTTCGCTCACCTGATTTATTTAGAATAGGTAGTCGTTGAGCGACATTATACCGACTGCCAATAAAATGAATAGGATTTGTAATTGTGAATTCACAAGAATTTAAAGAGCAAAAGATGAAAAAAACTATTAAGGTATTAGTCACTGTTTTGCTTGTTGTGTTGGCTGTAAACCAGCCAAATACCTGCGTTTCAGCGCCGGAGCCAACTCCGGCATCAGCGAAACAAAATGAGCTGAAAATACTCACCTGGAACATCTACATGCTTCCATTTTGTTCGCAAATCCACCACAATTGCAAAAGGGCTGATGCAATTGCCAAAAAGATTGCCAGCTATCGGTATGATATCATTGTTTTCGAGGAAGCTTTTGATTATAAAGCAAGAAGAATACTTAGGAACCAACTGAAGGATGACTATCCGTTTATGTATGGCCCGGCAAATGATTCAGGGTTTTCCCTAAAAACCAGCAGTGGAATTTGGATTCTAAGTAAGATTCCATTGAGACAATTGGAGCAAATAGAATTTAAAAATCGTTTTGGCATCGATGCTTTTGCGCGTAAGGGCGCGGTTCTATTCGAAGGGCAATGGAAAGGACAGGATTTTCAGTTATTGGGAACTCACCTTCAGGCAAATAGTCCGGATAGTATCCGTTGTGGTCAATGCCGCGAAATAGCTGACAAGCTTCTTCAAAAATATGCCAAAGCCGAAATACCCCAATTTATATGTGGAGACTTCAATATTGAATTTGAGGATCAGGTGAATTATAAAAACATGCTAACACTCCTTAAGGCAGAGAATGGAAGTTTAACGGGGGAATTTCAGAACTCTTTTGACGAAGTCAATAATAATCTGGCTCAAAAGGAAAACGGAAGGAAGAGTTTGATTGATTATATACTGGTCCGTAATGCAAAAGCCATCAGGAAAATAGAACGATATGTCTTCGTCTTGAAGGATCACCTAAAGAACAACTATTCAGACCTTTCTGACCATTATGGGATTGAAGCTGATGTTAACTTCGATAATCGCCCATACCTTGCACTCTCGCGGCTCCATCCATAGAATTGTGCTCCCAAACGGATTAATATTTGATAACGCAGCTTTAAGTTCCATTCATAAGAGTGTTAAATCAATTTCCTTTTATTTAATGAGGATTGCAGTAAACCTTTCGAATGGATAAATCAAATACATTAAATGATATGGCCTTGCTTTTGACCTTTCTTTTGGTAAAATTTAGTCGTACCAAACGCAAAATTATTTCCCAGATTAATCTCACTCTAAATTAATTTTCATGTTAGGTTGGATACTTCACAAGCATTCTAATTTTTTGTTAAAACCAGAAACTTATGAAATTCAAAAACTAATCGAAGAAGGGAAAAAGATAGGAATCCAAATACTTGTTTTCCAGCCCGAACAAATAGAAATAATCGTTAACAGGGACGATAGAAAAAGTATTTTTGTCAATGATTCTTTGGTACCGCTTCCTGATTTTATCATCCCCAGAATGGGGGCAGGAACAACCTATTTTGCCCTGGCCCTGATCCGTCACCTCGAAAAACTGGGCGTTTATTCCTTCAATTCAGCCAATTCAATAGATATCGTCAAAGATAAGCTGTACCAGCTGCAGATTCTCGCAGAGTCAGGAATGCCAATTCCAAAAACGATGTTGGCCAAGTTTCCAGTTGACCTTGAAATTGTAAGTAAGCACATTGGTTTCCCTGTGGTGGTAAAAACAATTTCAGGCTCTCAGGGGAGTGGAGTCTTTCTTTGTGAAACCTTGCAGTCACTGGATGAGCTGATGCAAATGGTTGAGAATTCCAATCCAAAGGTAAATCTGATTTTTCAGGAATTTATCAAATCAAGTTACGGGAAGGATCTTCGGGTTTTCATTGTTGGGGGAAGGGTTGTAGGAGCCATGCTAAGGACGGCCAGCGATGGAAATTTCAAATCCAACTATTCGAGAGGCGGAACTGTTCAGAAGTTTGAAATAACGCCAGAAATCGAATGGCTGGTCCTGGAAATAGCTCGAAAACTAGATCTCGACATCGCTGGAATTGACCTATTATTCGATAACAATGGATATAAAATTTGCGAGGTGAATTCATCACCAGGATTTGAAGGACTTGAGCTGGCTTGTGAAAAAAATATCGCTTTGGAAATTATTCAATTTGTCAAACACAAGTTGGATATGAAATCAATGGGGAGATGAATTTAGCAGCAGATGAAGGCTGTCATTTCGAAGCGGCTGCAGGGACAGTAAAACAAAAACAGGTGCCGGTACCCGTATGATCGTCAATCCAGATTTTTCCATTGTTCATCTCTACAAACTCCTTGCACAATTTCAATCCAAAACCTGAACCCTTTTCATTTAAGAGACCAACAGACGAAGAGTCCTTTCCCGATTTAAAAATAGTTTTCCTTCGCTTAGGGTCTATCCCTATCCCTGTGTCTGACAAATAAATGAAATGATAAGATTTATCAGTGGTGGTACTGATTTTTATGACACCATTCTCAGGCGTATATTTTATGGCATTGGATAAAAGGTTTCGGATGATACACATGAACAGATCTGCATCTGCCTTGATGTGGGTTTGATTTGAAACTTGTACGATCAACTGTATTTTTTTTTGTCTGAGAATCGTTTCATACATCCTGGATGCTTCATATACCAGCTTTTCCAAAGAATGCTCGTTAATAACAGGTGTGATCCTATTCAATCGGGACCTGGACCAGTGAAGAAGATTGTCCATCAGGTGAAAAGCATTTTTTGCAGACTCATCCAAGGCTCCCAATGTTTTTTGAACCTTTTCAGCTGGCATTTGCTTGTACTTTAGAGAGAGCATTTCTGTCAGGTTCTGAAACCAGTAAAGCGGGTTTCTCAACTCATGTGTAATGATCGAAAAAACTTTGTCCTTTTCCCTGTTGGCATTTTCGAGTTCTTTGTTCAGTTTCTCTAGCTCTCTGTTTTGTTTTACAATTTTTTTATTCAGGATCGCAAGACTTTCGTTCGCTTTTCGTTTATTTTCGAACCGGGTGTAAAGTAAGAGTACCAATATAACAGTCAGTGCCAAAGCTATGACAAACAATAAAATAATAAAACGCTCCTGCTTGATGGTAACTTCCTTGATTTCATTTTCTTTCCGAAGCAGTGCATTGTCATCTTCCTTTTTTTCGGATTCGAAGGTTATTCTCAATTCCGATAATTTGGCACTATTTTCTGCTTGCGTTAGTTTTTTCTCTGCCTGGGCAAAGTTCCTGTAATATTCAAGTGCTTTTTCATGATCTTTCTTTTTGAGAAAGCATTGATAAAGTCCCCAATAAGCATCATGGTTTATTTCAGTCAGATTTGTCAGGTTAGCCTGCCTTAGAGAGTTTTCAAAAGCTATCCTTGCAGAATCGATTTGGTGGAGGCCAAGAAATGTATTACCCAATTCAAGCGAAGCTTCTGCAACCCCTGCTGCATAACCACTTTTTTCGGCAAAAGCCATGGACTGTTGAAGATAGGATTTTGCCTTGAAATGTTCCGATTTAAGGTTAAATACTTTGCCAATATTCGCCAAAGCCTTTACCTTTCCTTTCAAATAAGAGATCTGTTCGCAATACTTCAGCGATTTGCCAAAGTAAAAAAGGGCACTGTCTGGATCATTTTTTACGAGATAAACTTTGCCGACATTGTTGTAGGAGCTTGCCAGTCCTTCAGGCGTATTAAGAAGTAATCTATAAAATAACGCCTTTCTGTGATAATTCAGGGATATTTCCGGCTGGTCGAGGGTAAGATAGATTGATCCCAAATTACTGCAAACTTCTGAAATACTTGAATAATCATCGCTCTTTTTGCAGATTTTATATGCTTCAAGATAACATTTAAGAGCCATATACAAATCACTGTCTATAGTATATGTTTTCCCTAGATTCAATAATACTGATACTGAATTGAGTGTATCCCGGTTTGATTTGTACCTTTCAAGAGCGCGCTTATAATAATCTACAGATTCATCGAAACGTCCTGTGGTATGCAAGTATTTTCCAATGTAGTTCAAGGAGGAGGCTTCAAGATCGTATAACCTCCCATTATGTGCCAAATCCAGTGACTTTTTAAACAGATCACCTGATTTTTCATATTGGCCCTGCTTATACAAGATGGCTCCGCATTCAAGCTGTGACTGGCATATACCACGTTCATAGTTCACCTTTTCTGCCAATTGAATGGAATTTTGATACAAAGAGAATGCCGCTTGGTTTTTACCTTCAAGACGAAGGATCGTGCCCATTACAAGCCAGGATTTAACAACCATTGTGTCGTTATGCGTTTCATTGGCAAGCCCTGCTATTTTTTTAGCAGCTTCAAAAGCGATTACTGGTGACGTAGAACTTTTTCTGAGAGCTGTTTGAAGCAAACTGTCCATTTCTTTTGAATTCTGATCAGGGTGAAATGGAACTGAAGGTTTATGACAGGAAAATAGAAGGGTTAAATAGAACAGTAAAATTATGTATCGATGGAAGCGCTTTGATAATTTCATGCAGTGACCACAATTTTCAATTATTTGATGATCCCATTGTGTATGGCATACAATGTTAAATCAGAATTAGTTTTTAGTCTCATTTTCTGCATGATATTGCTTCTGTGGTTTCCAATGGTATGCTTGCTTATGGCTAGTTTACCGGCTATCTCCGATTTTTTCATTCCGGATGCGAGCATAAAGAATATTTGAAATTCGCGATCTGTCATATTTTCGTGCAGCAAGGCATGGTAATTCTTCTCCGGTTCAATAACCAATTCCGCAAGCATGGTACTTTGCTGCTGGGTGAAGTATTTCTTGCCACTTAGGACGGTTCGCAAGATGGAAATGATTTGTTTTGGATCAGTCTCCTTGTTGATATAGGCAGATGCACCATTTCGAATCATCCGGATGGCATAAACATCATCAGGATTCATGGAGAAAATTACAACAGGAGTATGTTCCCATTCCAGGCGAATCTCTTTCAAAACGTCCATAGCATCCTTTCCGGGCATGGAGATGTCCAGCAAGACTAAATCATACTGATTC
>CAINVV010000145.1 GCA_903854235.1 uncultured Bacteroidia bacterium
AGGGTAAAAACAAAAATAGATCAACTGACCTAACAATATTTTAAAATTCAGGCAAAATATCCAACATTTGTCATCGTCCGGAATCTCCCCTCAAAAAAATATCTTCAATTATCTGAATATTTATAACAGAGTTTAAAAACATTTAATATATTTACAAAGTATATAAAGTACACTAACTAACTCATTCTTCATAACCAACTGATCTATGGATGCTTTCCACAAAACAATATCCAACGTTTCAGTCGACTGCGTAATTTTTGGTTTCGATTTCGAGAAACTGAACGTAGTCTTGGTGGAAAGGGAATTTGATGATCCGGTAACCGGAGTCATTCTTCTGAAAGATTTTACACTGGCAGGTTACCATATTTTTGAAGATGAAGATCTCGACAACGCCGCCTACCGGATTTTGAAGGATCGTACCGGACTGGAGAACATCTATCTGGAGCAATTTGCCACCTTTGGGAAAGTTCAACGTGTGGCAAAAGCCAAGGATCAGCTCTGGTTGAAACTGATTGATCAGGGGTTTGCTGACCGCGTACTGACGGTAGGATATTTTGCTTTAATCAACAGTACCAACGTTAATTTGTGCAGCGAAAAATATAAAATTCAGTGGGTTCCCGTGGAGGAGGCCAATGGCATGGAACTGGCCTTCGACCACAACGAAATACTCCAGAAGGCACTGGATACCCTGCGCGACAAAGTTCGGACAGAACCCATTGCTTTTGAGCTTTTACCTGAACTTTTTACCCTTACCCAACTTCAAAAATTATATGAAGCAATCACCGGAAATCCAATTGATAAAAGGAATTTCAGGAAGAAAAAACTACAAATGCCTTTCATTGTTCCGATGAAAGAGAAGCAGGAAGGTGTTTCGCACAGGCCAGCCCGCCTCTTCCATTTCAATCGTGAGATTTTTGACAATACGCGAAATGAACGATTTGGAAATCTTTTTTGAGCATCACATAGAGGGAAACCAGATGTAACTTGTTTTCCATTTAAAGACCAAACTAATTTTCAGTATCCACTTTAATATCAACGGATGTGGAAAAACTAGCACTAAAGGAAAAAATAGGGTATGCCTTGGGTGATACCGCTGCCAATATTGCCTGGCGGTCACTCACGACTTTTTTATTGGTTTTTTACACCGACGTTTTTGGCATAACGGCTGCAGCAGCCGGGGTCCTTTTATTGGTTGCCCGCCTTTCAGACGGTGGATTGGACATCGTCGTAGGTATGCTGGCCGATCGTACCAATTCAAAGAATGGCAAATTCAGACCATGGATCTTGTGGTCTGCACTGCCTCTGGGCATTTTAATGGCACTCACTTTTACTACCCCAAATTTTAGTTATACCGGTAAACTCGTTTATGCCTATTTCACCTATATCCTGTTGATGTTTATCTATACCGCCAACAATATTCCCTATTCGGCTTTGATGGGTGTAATGACCAGTTCCCACCAGGAGAGAACCTCGCTCTCTTCCTATCGTTTTGCAGGGGCCTATTTGGGAGGCATCATTACCCAGGGGTTCCTGATCTATCTGGTGATGTTCCTTGGAAATGGCAATAAAAACCTGGGATATCAGTATGCTATGTACCTTCTTGCCATTCTTCTGGTCGTTTTTCTATTAATTACCTATTTTACCACAAAGGAACGGGTTTTACCTCCCACGGATCAGCATACAAATATTGGCAAAGACATTAAAGATTTGGTTACCAATCGTCCATGGTTAATATTGCTGATCATTGGCTTTCTCTTTGTGACCTACAACTCCATCAAGCAGGGAATTACTGTCATCTATTTCGAACGTTACCTGAACAATATTCCCTTAACGGCCTATTATATGGTAGCCCTGCTGGTCGTTTCGATGATTGCCGCCTTGGTTACCACTCCCCTGGCTGGCTATTTCGGAAAAAAGAACCTTTTTATCTATGTGATCCTCTTTTCTGTGCTGACCAATGGGGCCTTGTATTTCTGTTCGCCCACGAATATTGCACCGATCTTCACCCTGGGTATTCTATCGGAATTTGGTGCAGGAATCATGCCGGTACTCTTTTTTGCCATGCTTGGAGATGCCGCAGACTACTCTGAATGGAAAAACAACCGACGTGCAACCGGTCTCTTCTATTCCGCCGGCACCTTTGCCATGAAATTCGGAGGGGGTGTCGCAGGAGCAATCATTGGCTTCGTACTCACCGCCTATCATTACAATGGCATGGATCCAAATTCAATACAGGGAGCCATCCCGGGAATCAAACTACTGATGAGCTGGATCCCGGGCATCTTTGGGATCATCGGAGTCGGTGTCCTGACTTTCTATCCGCTTACCAGGAACCGGTTGGATCAGATTGAACTGGACCTTAAAGCCAGAAAACATTAAACAGGGAAGATCAGAATTGCTACTTAATTTTTCATTCACACAACTATGAAATATGGTTACTTTGATGATAGGAACAGGGAATATGTCATAACTAATCCGCGTACGCCCTGGCCATGGATCAACTATCTTGGCAATGAAGATTTTTTCTCACTGATTTCAAACACTGCCGGAGGTTACTCCTTTTACAAGGATGCAAAATTCAGGCGATTGACCCGTTACCGTTACAACAACGTTCCAATGGATAGCGGCGGAAAGTATTTTTACATCAAGGACAACGATACCATCTGGTCGCCAGGATGGAAACCGTGCAAAACAGAACTGGATCAATACGAATGCCGCCACGGAATGAACTATACGATTCTGAAAGGAGTCAAAGAGGAGGTTACCGCAGAGGTCTTGTACTTTGTTCCACTTAAAACCTGGGCTGAAATTCAAAAGCTGACCCTGACCAACAACAGCAATCATCCCAAAAAACTGAAGTTGTTTTCATTTGTGGAGTGGTGTCTGTGGAATGCCGCGTCAGACATGGAAAATTTTCAACGCAATTTCTCTACCGGGGAGGTTGAAATAGAAGGATCCGTTATTTACCACAAAACGGAATACAAGGAGCGACGCGACCATTATTCCTATTATTCTGTCAACACTCCGGTACAAGGATTCGATACGGACAGGGAAACTTTCTTTGGCTTGTACAATGGTTTTGAAGAACCTCAGGTTGTTTCGGAAGGAATGCCCCGTTTTAGCGAGGCCCATGGATGGTCACCCATTGCTTCACATTACCTTGAGGTAGAACTTCAACCAGGAGAATCCAAAGATTTCATTTTTGTTTTGGGGTATGTAGAGAACCGTGCAGAAGAGAAATGGGAATCGAAAAACATCATCAACAAGGATAAGGCGAAGGAAACCATTGCCCGTTTTGATACTTCCGGTAAGGTGGAAGCCGCACTTGCAGAATTGCGACAATACTGGGACAACCTCCTGGGCGTTTTTACTGTTGATTCGGGAGATGATAAACTCGACCGGATGGTCAATATATGGAATCAATACCAGTGTATGATCACCTTTTGCTTCTCCCGTTCGGCTTCTTACTTTGAATCCGGGATCGGACGAGGAATGGGATTTCGCGATTCCAACCAGGATCTGATTGGCTTCGTCCACCAGATTCCCGAACGTGCCCGCGAACGAATCATCGACATTGCTTCCACCCAATTCCCTGACGGGGGATGTTACCACCAATATCAGCCACTAACCAAACGGGGCAACAACGAGGTTGGAGGTGGATTCAACGATGATCCGCTCTGGCTTATTCTGGGAACCACCTGCTACATCAAGGAGACTGCCGACTTTGGCATTCTGGATGAGTTGGTGCCCTTCGACAACAACCCTGCGATCGCACGTTCCTTGTTCCATCACCTCACCGTATCCTTCGACCACGTCGTGAACAACCTTGGCCCACATGGCTTACCGCTAATTGGCCGTGCTGACTGGAACGACTGCCTGAACCTCAACTGTTTTTCCAATGACCCAAATGAATCCTTCCAGACTACAGAGAACAAGACGGAGGGTTCAAAGGCAGAATCCGTGATGATTGCCGGATTGTTTGTTGTCTATGGCCGAGAATATGTCGCCCTTTGCCGGAAAATAGGAAAATCTCAGGAAGCAGACCGCGCTCAAACCCAGATAGATTTAATGGTCGAATCCATCAAAAACAATGGATGGGATGGTGAATGGTTTATCCGTGCCTACGATTTTTACGGGGCTAAAGTTGGAAGCAAGGAAAATGAAGAGGCCAAGATTTTCATAGAATCCCAGGGTTGGTGCACCATGGCGGGAATTGGACAGCAGGAGGGCCTCTGCATTAAGGCGCTCGACTCGGTCAAACAACTTTTAGATTGTGAACAAGGCATCGTATTAAACCATCCGGCTTTTACCAAGTATTACATAGAATATGGAGAAATTTCCACCTATCCAGCCGGGTACAAGGAGAATGCCGGAATCTTCTGCCACAACAATCCCTGGATCGTCATTGGGGAAACTGAAGCAGGCAATGGGAATCGTGCCTGGGAATATTATAGGAAAATATGCCCTTCCTATTTGGAATCGATAAGCGACTTGCATAAAACAGAACCCTATGTTTATGCACAAATGATTGCCGGCAAGGATGCCTTCAGGCCAGGCGAAGCAAAGAATTCATGGTTGACGGGTACTGCCTCCTGGAATTTTTACGCCGTGACCCAATATATTTTGGGAATTCGACCGGATTATGATGGTCTTATCATTGATCCTTGCATCCCGCAAGACTGGAAGAGTTTCAAGGTCTCGCGACAGTTCAGGGGAGCAACCTACCATGTTACAGTAGACAATCCCCACGGGAGGATGAAAGGGGTAAAGGAAATAGTCGTCGATGGGAAAACCATCCTGTCCAATTTAATACCCTTATTTATGGACGGCAAAAGCCACGATGTGAAGGTCGTCTTATAATTATTTGCCCTCCTAATCTTCCATGCATTGATGAAAGAAAAACCTGAAATAAATACACCTGAGCCAGATTTGACAATTTCTTTATCCTTCCTTTTCTTCAAGAGAATCAAACTAAAAAATTCATGCAATTTATCCTTCAAATAAATTTTTAATTAAAAAATGTTAATTATTGTGATTAAATCATAGTGAATATTAAAAATAATTAATTACCTTAGTGATGTATTTACAATAACTCATGTCGCAATATCTATTATCATAGAATTCAATGACTTATTGTTTACTAACCAAATTTTTTATTATCATTTAAAATTGCTTTCATTTCAAAATACGTAGTTATTTAGAATTTTGGGAGCATTAAATTTTTGTTTGATCATCCTGTTTTTAGTTAAAATTTGTTGAATTTTGAGTTAAAAGAACAAGACCAGGAGATTTTTCAATGTGATAATTTGTGATGGTTTTTCGAATAAACTGAAAAAAAATGATTCTCAAATTAGCCCTTGTATTAATAATTACCAATCTTAATTTTATGAATTTATGAAACAAAAAAAAGTGACTTCCCTGCCTAAAGGCAAATGGACCAGGATGTTCCTATCACTGGTTTTGCTTATGGTATTTACAACTGTCATGGCTTTTGCTCAAAAGCCCATCTCAGGAAAAGTAACGGATGAAAACGGTGCTTCTATCCCAGGCGTTTCTGTCGTCGTAAAAGGTACAACCACAGGAACAATTACCGATATTGACGGTAAATATGAACTGAAAGTTGCAGACCATTTCAACAAAACTTTGTCTTTTTCATTTATTGGTATGATCTCTGTTGAGTTGCCCATTGGCAACAACAGTGTGATCAACGCAACCCTGAAGAGTGAAACAATTGGCGTTGAAGAAGTTGTTGTCGTAGGATATGGTACCCGTCAAAAAGAACAATTAACAGGTTCTGTATCTACTATTTCTGACAAACAATTGAAGGTTTCCAGTGCACCGAGTGTTGTAAGCCGTATGCAGGGTCAGGTTTCAGGGGTAACCATTACTTCCGGAAATACACCTGGTTCGGACGCTACCATCCGGATTCACGGTATTGGTACTGTCAACGATCCTACCCCATTGTATGTGATTGACGGTGTTCCTGTTGGACCTGGAAACAACATCAATCCAAACGATGTGGAGGCCATTTCCGTTTTGAAGGATGCATCTTCGGCAGCCATTTATGGTAGCCGCGGTGCCAACGGGGTTATCCTGATCACTACCAAACACGGTCGTGAGAACCAGGAGCCAACGGTAACTTTCTCTGTCAGAACTGGTCTATCCCAGGCGTCCAACCAATACAACCTGCTGAACACCGCAGAATACGGACAGGCAGTTTGGATGCAGGCAAAGAATTTGGGAAATGCTCCCAATTCAGCGCAGTATGGTAAAGGTTCGTCTCCGGTAATTCCTGATTATGTATTGCCAGCCGCAACCATGTCCGGAGATCCAGCTACCAATCC
>CAINVV010000146.1 GCA_903854235.1 uncultured Bacteroidia bacterium
AAAAAAGAAATAAAAAAGGCCGTTCCTGATTGGGACGACCTTCTTTCTGTAGCGAGAACCGGGGATGATCCGGTGACCTCATGATTATGAATCATGCGCTCTAACCAACTGAGCTACCTCGCCATAAAATTATTAGAACTTCAGCTTAATGCAGAGTTGGTGACCTTCCCGATTTTCAATCGGGACGCTCTAACCAACTGAGCTACCTCGCCAAATCTCAAAACTCCGAGCCTGCAAATATAATACCTTTCTCTTTTCAGACAAGTCTGATTTAAAAAAATAGTTATTTAATTGTCTTTGGCCATATTTTGATTTCGAAGAAAAAAAATGGTACTTTGCAACAAAATGTAAAATCCCATTATTTTCATACAAGGTATTTGTGTCTACATGAAAAGAATTGAACTTGAATTTCAGATAAGGTCATCCCCCTCCGTTTTGTTCAGCAGGCTGAGTACCGCCTCTGGTTTGGCCGAATGGTTTTCCGACAATGTTCTCGTGGATGGCTCAAAATATACTTTCATCTGGGGAAAGACCAGTCAGAGTGCCGACTTGCTCTCCATTCGCCCGCTGGAGAACGTCAAATTCAGGTGGACAGAGACCGATGAACCTGCTGAATTTGAATTCAATATCGTGATGGGCGAAATCATTGAAGACCTCTCCCTGATCGTTATCGACCACGTAGATGAGGAGGATGAAGAGGATGTGGTCAAACTTTGGGATGCCGCGATCAGTCGCCTCAGAAAAGCCATCGGCTCCTGACAACACCCAAAAAAATCATAAAAAAGCATTAGCTTTGCCGTCGAATCTTCATTCAATTCATGAAGCGATTACATCTTTACATCATCAAACGTTTTATTGGTCCGCTGGTCGTCACACTGATCATGAGTCTGTTCGTGCTTTTGATGCAGTTCCTGTGGGTATACCTGGACGATCTGGTCGGCAAGGGACTGGAGATGAGGATTATTGGAGAATTTCTGATCTATACACTTGCAATGCTGATGCCGATGGCACTTCCCCTCTCGATGCTGCTGGCCTCCATCATGACTTTTGGAGATTTGGGAGAGAACAATGAATTGCTCGCCATGAAGGCAGCCGGTATCTCCCTCTTCAGAATCATGAAACCCGTCATTGTGGTGAGTATACTACTCAGTATCGGGGCTTTCCAATTTTCCAACCGTGTCATTCCCGTTTCCTATAAAAAACTGATGGCGCTGATGTACAGCATCCGTCAGACCCGGCCCGAGATCGTTATCAAGGAGGGAGTCTTCTCCAACGACATCGACAATTTCTCCATCAAGGTTGGCAGAAAGACGAAGGATGGCTCGATGTTGTATGACATTATGATCTACGATCACCAGCACGACGTCGGAAATGAGACAGTTACGGTTGCCGACTCGGGTACGATGAAGATCACTACAGACAAGCGCTACATGATCCTGAACCTTTATTCCGGAGAGACCCACGCGGAGATCCAGTCACCTAACAAGGAGGCGGCAGGATACCCTACCCGGATGGACAAGTTTAAAAACCAGACCATTTATTCCAAATTGCAGGGGATGGAGCTGGAGCGTAAGGATGAAAGCATATTCCGCAATCGGAACAGGGCACTGAACAACAGACAACTGGAATATTATTCCGACTCCATTGCCAAACAGGTGGAGCTGTCCAATACGGAACAATCCCTCACGCTCAACTACCTTCAGCCCATCACAATGGCCCTGAATTCAATGGCGCGCAAGGATATAGCCAAGCCCCCCGTTATCCGGCTTCACAAATATATCGACATCGACAGTGTGATGCGGGGAAATATCGTACCTGTCCGCAGTCAGATCCTAGCTGCAGCACTAACCAATGCCAGAAACAACGTGTACCACCTCAAGCAGGCCGACGAACTGAATGTTGCCAACGTCAGGATGTTGAACAGCTTTGACACAGAATGGCACAAAAAATATACCTATTCCATTGCCTGTCTCATCTTTTTCTTCATTGGAGCCCCTTTGGGTGCCATTATACGAAAGGGAGGACTGGGCATGCCCCTGGTGGTCTCCGTTGTCCTGTTTATTTTTTACTGGATCTTGTCGACGACGGGAGAAAAATATGTCAAGGAAGCAACGTCCGGCATATGGTTTGGCGTTTGGTTCTCTACTTTCATTTTCCTTCCTGCCGGAATTTTTCTCACCTACAAGGCAGTGACGGATTCTACCGTATTAAACATCGATTCCTACCGGGATTTCTTCAAGAAATTTCGCTTCTGGGACAAGAACGGGTCGAACGACCTCGCCTGAGTCTTCCGGAAATAGCATAAACAGACGATCATAAAATTATGAGTGACATCAAATTAAATACCATAGAAGAGGCCATTGAAGCCATCAAAGAGGGCAAATTCATCATCGTAGTGGACGATGAAGACCGCGAAAACGAAGGAGATTTCATCGCTGCCGCGGAAAAGATCACCCCTGAAATGGTCAACTTTATGGCTACGGAAGGCCGCGGACTAATCTGCGTTGCCTTGACGGAAGAACGGTGTGAAGAGCTTGAACTCGAGATGATGGTTGGCAGGAATACCTCCATCCACGACACTCCCTTCACCGTTTCCGTGGATGCCGTTGGAGAAAATGTCTCTACCGGAATCTCCGTCCACGACAGGGCTGTTACCATCCAAAAATTGGCCTCCCCCGATACCAAACCCAGCGAATTGGGCCGACCGGGACATATTTTCCCCTTGCGGGCCAAAAGCAGGGGCGTACTGAAGCGTGCCGGTCATACCGAAGCGACTGTCGATCTGGTCCGTTTAGCCGGATTGCAGCCTGCGGGCGTTTTGGTCGAAATAATGAACCCTGATGGCACGATGGCACGACTGCCCCAACTGTATGAAATTGCACAGAAACTGGAGCTCAAACTCGTCTCCATCGCAGATCTGATTGCCTATAAACTGGACAAAGAGACGCTGATCGAAAGAGGTGAGGAGGTAAAACTGCCTACAGAATTCGGTCATTTCAGGCTGATCCCTTTCTTGCAGAAATCAAACGGCATTGAGCACATCTCCCTGATCAAAGGATCGTGGGAACCCGATGAGGCCATCCTGGTAAGGGTTCACTCCTCCTGCGCCACGGGCGACATCTTTGGATCGCTGCGCTGCGAATGCGGTGAACAGCTTCACAAGGCGATGGAACTGATCGAAAAGGAAGGGAAAGGGGTGATTGTTTACATGCAGCAGGAGGGCCGGGGCATCGGACTGATGAACAAGATCAAGGCATACAAATTGCAGGAACAGGGACTCGATACCGTCGATGCCAACATTCACCTGGGGTTTGATCCCGATCAGCGGGAATATGGAGTCGGGGCACAGATTCTTAGCGATCTCGGGGTAAGCAAAATGAAACTGATCACCAACAATCCCGTTAAAAGAGTCGGTCTCGAATCATTCGGCCTTAAGGTAGTGGAAACGGTTCCCATTGAGGTCAAGTCAAATCCATTTAACGAATTCTATCTTCGCACCAAACGCGACAGGATGGGTCATTCCCTCGACAGCACGTTGTGAGTTGCAAATAGATAAAAATGTTAGTGTGTAAGCTGATTCAATTCGAAAAGCCAAAATCCAAAATCCAAAATTGAATCCGGATGGAAGAAAACATAAGATATGGGGATGAACTGGAAAAAGGGGTCGATTATTATCTTTCCCCGGAAGGATACCGGATCATGACCGAAAAATACCTGACAGAGCGGGGCTATTGCTGCGGCAATGGCTGCAAGCACTGTCCATATCATCCCAAGGCAACAAAAGGGAATACCAACCTGCGGTAAATAAAAATATTTTCTATTTTTTATTTGAGGTAGTGTGACATACGCTCATTGAATATTCAAATAGGATATTTCAGAATCTTTCAATCACAATCAGGCACATCAGCTTTTCCAAAATCCAAAATCCAAAATCGAAAATTACCAGTTATGAGTGGCAAGGATCTCCGCATCGTATTCATGGGAACGCCCGATTTCGCGGTGGCCAGTCTGAAGGCACTTGTCGGAAACGGATATCAGGTGGTTGGTGTGGTGACCGCCCCGGATAAACCTGCCGGTCGCGGACAGAAGATGCAGCAATCTGCCGTAAAAAGCTATGCGCTGGAGAATCAGCTTACCCTCTTGCAGCCGGAGAAACTAAAAGACGAATCCTTCCTCTATGCCTTGAAGGTCCTTAAGGCTGATCTCCAGATCATCGTCGCCTTTCGGATGCTTCCGGAGGTGGTATGGAAGATGCCTGCCCTGGGGACTTTCAACCTCCACGGCTCCCTCCTCCCCCGCTACCGCGGAGCCGCTCCGCTCAACTGGGCCATCCTGAACGGGGATCGCGAAAGCGGTGTCACCACTTTTTTGCTGAAACAGGAGATCGATACCGGAAACATCCTCTTTTTCGAAACGGTTCCAATCACAGAAGATGAGACGGTTGGAGAGTTGCACGACCAGCTGATGGAGATTGGAGCCGCTTTGGTTATGAAAACGGTCGATGCCCTGGCCGCTGGGGAGGTTGTACCGCTATCCCAGGAGCGGCTTGAAATTGACCCTGTTCGGTTGCACGCGCCCAAAATATTCAAGGAGGACTGCCGGATCAACTGGAATCTGGGAACCGTCCGGAATCACAACAAGGTAAGGGGTTTAAGCCCCTATCCTACTGCCTGGACAGAGTTAACCGCACCTTCCAAAGAAAACACTGGGCTCAAGCTTTTCAGGACCCACCCTGAAATTTGTGCCCATACCTATGCTCCCGGAACCATCCTTTCGGATCAGAAAAAACAACTGAAGATCGCCTGTTCCGACGGATATCTCTCTGTCATTGAACTTCAACTGGCAGGCAAGAAGCGGATGGGCATCGAAGAGTTTCTGCGCGGTTTCCCCAATGTGTCCGGTTATCTGGCGATATGAAACAGTAGAGACGTTGCATGCAACGTCTCCCTATATCCTGTTAGCCTGGCTAAATCAATATTATTTTTTAATTCAGGGCATCGGCAATTATTTTGCCATCTTCCTGAGCGACAAAACTGTCCCAACCGGTACTTTTGCCTCTTCGTCCAGCTTGTTCATCTTTCTCAGGGAGGAGAGTTTGACTCCATACCACTGTGCCACCGACCTGAGTGTTTCCCCTTGCTGAACCACGTGGAAATCATTGCCACGCGGAGCCCTGAGCCTCTTGGCCTGAAGGAAGACTGGTTCTCCGGCTTCCGGGACATCTCCCGAACGGGCATCGTTGAACTGGTAGATCTGCCAGTCCTTCTTGCTGAATTCTTCGGCTATCCGTGCATAATCATCTCCCTCAATCGCAATAAATGCCTTTTTACCGTTCCTTCTTTCAAGGGTGCGTGGTTTGAATCCAGTGGCTATGCCCAGATTCTGATTGGCAGGTTTTCTTTTCAGGAAGCCAAAGAGTGAAAAGTGGCTGGTTTTTTGCTGTGGGGCCTTGACATATTTCCAATCCAGCTGATCCAACTCGTACAAGCGAAAATCCTCAATGATCTTGATCAATTTTACCGGATATCCGGGATCTGTGGCATATCCTGCCTGCTTAAGACCGAAAGCCCATTTTTTGAAATCCCTGATGTCGTATGCAAAAAGAAACCCGTACCGGCTGCTACCCGAAATGAAAGCGGAGTGGTCGCGGAAGGATTCATCTGCAGACCGGTATTTTCTGAAACACTCGCCGGCTTCATCGTCGTCGTGGTGAACCGTTGGACCTGTCCAGCTATTTTTGCATTTGATGCCAAAATGGTTGTTGGATTCTTTCGTGAGTTCGGAATTCCCGTCTGAAGATTCCAAACAGGCCTGTGCCATGGTTATGCTGGCAGGAATGTGAAAATCGATCATCTCCTGCACGGCAATGCGGGCATATTTGTTGATGTACTCCTGTCTGCTCTGTTTGACGGGTGCAAACGCCCAACTGTTGTCAGAACCGACAGCCATCAAAAACAGAGACAAACACCCCCATACAATTTTTCGCATCACAGTTTGTTTGCGCCAAAGATAAAAATTTAGGGGGATTGTCTCCTACTATTAAATGAAGGAATATGCTTACTTTTGAGTAGGAAAAAACCGAATGAGGATGAAGGAGATACAACTTGCATTTAACGTCAAAATATATCAATCGACAGAAGAATTGCCGGAACAATCCAAAAAATTGTTACTGGTTGCCAGGGAATCTGCCAACCGAGCCTATGCCCCCTATTCCGGATATCGCGTTGGAGCAGCGGTACTGCTTGAAAACGGTGAGGTAATAACCGGAAACAACCAGGAAAATGCGGCCTATCCTTCCGGCCTCTGTGCGGAAAGAACAGCGCTTTTCTATGCATCATCGAAATTTCCTGGAGTAGCTGTCACAACGATGGCTGTGACCACACTGTCGAATGGGGTACTTCCAGGCGAATTTGCCAAACCCTGCGGCAGCTGTCGCCAGGTAATGGCAGAATACGAAGATTTATCCGGTCAACCGATGGAGATCATCCTGGACGGGAGTACGGCCATCGCAGTAATGATGGGCATTGACACGCTGCTGCCTTTCAGGTTTAAGAAGGAAGATTTGGGCAGGTAGGGAAAGGAAGAAGTGAAGAGTGATGTCCTGTTTACAGAAAAAGTTCTGTCAGAGCCTGAAATATGTTGACCGTTTAAAGAGTTAAAATTAATTTTTTAAACGGTAAAAAGATGGCAAAAAGACAACAGTTTCAATTGAGCACTGAAGAA
>CAINVV010000147.1 GCA_903854235.1 uncultured Bacteroidia bacterium
ATATCAAGAAAGTGTTGACCTGGTACAATTTGTTGCAACAAAAAGAGTTGTTGAATTTCGATGAAGAGGAGGCTGTTTCCGAAGAAACTGCTCCGGCAGCTGAACCAGAAGCGTAGGCAAATCTCTTCCCAAAAAAAATAAAAAGGAACGCCCGGTTGTTGACCAGGCGTTCCTTTTTATTTTCAGTCCTCTGAGCGTTAGAGTCCTAGCAGCAGTTCAGCTGCATCTTTGCCGTTAAAAATAAGCCTGGTCGGATTTTCAATCAAATCCTTGATTTTTACCAGAAATCCAACAGAATCCTTGCCATCAATGATTCTGTGATCATAGGAAAGCGCCAGGTACATCATCGGTCTGATCTGCACAGTGCCTTCAATGGCCACAGGACGGTCCTTGATCGCATGCAATCCCAGAATGGCACTCTGCGGTGGGTTAATGATTGGAGTTGACATCATCGAGCCAAAAACCCCGCCATTGGTAATGGTAAAGGTTCCACCTGTCATCTCCTGAACCGTTAGTCTTTTGTCTCTTGCTTTCTCTGCCAGTTCCTTGATGGCACCCTCAATTTGGGCAACACTTAACGTCTCTACATTTCGGATCACCGGAACCATCAATCCCTTTGGACTGGAAACGGCAATGCCAATGTCGTGGTATTTTGGCGTCACTATTTCCTCTCCGTCAATCATCGAATTGACCGAAGGATGTTGAGTTAGGGCAGTGCTAACCGCCTTCGCAAAGAAGGCATTGAAGCCAAGCTTAAACCCATTTTTTTCGGTAAATGCTTTCTGGTATCGGTTTCTCAGTTCCACAATGGCACTCATATCCACTTCATTGAAGGTTGTCAGCATCGCGGTTTCGTTTTTAACGGCAACCAAACGCTGACTTAACTTTCTTCGCAGGGGAGTCATTGAAACACGCTCTTCATCCCTCCTCACTTCCAGAGCCGGAACCACTGTGTTTGCATGGGAAGCCACAATTTGTTCCATATCCTTCCTGTTGATCCTCCGGATACCTTCCAAGACCTCTTCGACCGAAAGATTGGCCTGTTCCATCACCGCTTTTGCGGTAGGAGTCATTTTCAGGACAATTTCTTCCTCGTTTTGAACCAGGGTTGATTGGGGAATTACCACTTTTTTGCTATCAGATTCAATAACTGATTTTTGCGGTTGAACTTGAAGTTTAGGTGTTGTGGTAACAGGTTTAACTTCAGGTTGCGAAGTCCCCTTTTCCGTGTCGATGGTACAGGCGACGCTGCCAACATTCACGCGCTCGCCCTCCCTGGCCAGGATTTGCAGGAGGCCGGAAGCCGTTGCAATAAGCGATAAGGTTGCCTTATCCGATTCTACTTCAGCCAACTCCTGTTCTTTTCTGACTGTGGTACCATCAGGAACCAGCCATTTACCAATTTCCACCTCCGAAATAGACTCTCCAGGGGAGGGCACCTTAATTTCAACGACCATATTTCTAAATATTATGTTTTTTATCTCAATTAGCTGTCAGAAGATTCTTTTCCAGGCGAATTCAATTGAAAACAGAGTCCAGAATCCGCTCCAGCCTTCGCTTGTGCTTTTCTACCAATCCCGCAGCAGGACTCGCGCTTTCCGGCCGGCTAACCAATTCCAGTCCCAACTCCGGATATTTCCTGAAAAGATAAGGCCAAACACCCATATTTGCTGGTTCATCCTGAACCCACAAGAATCTCTTACATTGAGTGTTATCATATATTATATCACGTACTTCTTCAGAAGGGAAAGGGGATATTTGTTCCACCCGGTGAATGGCAACAGTCATCTTGCCCAGCTTCTCCCTGCGTTCAAGTAGCTCAAAGTAGATTTTGCCTGTGGTGAAAACAACAACTTCGGCTTTGCCAGGTTTAACTTCCGTATCCTGAATCAGTTTTACGAAACCACCTTTGGTCAATTGATCCAGCGAAGAAATAACCTTTGGATGTCTCAGTAAACTCTTCGGAGTAAATACGATCATTGGAATTCTCACATCTCCAAGAACTTGTCTTCTCAGACAGTGAAAGAGGTTGGCAGGAGTAGTAGGTACGACCACGTGGAGGTTGTAATTGCTGCAAAGGGAGAGATATCTTTCAATGCGGGCACTGGAATGTTCGGGTCCTTGTCCTTCATAGCCGTGTGGAAGGTATAGCACCAACCCGTTCATCATACCCCATTTTTCTCCGGCCGAACAGATGTACTGATCGTAGATCACCTGGGCGACGTTGGCGAAATCACCAAACTGGCCTTCCCAAACGGTTAATCCTTTCGGGTAAGCCATCGAATAGCCATATTCAAAGCCCATTACTCCATATTCGTTTAAAGGAGAGTTGTGTACGGCAAAGGAAGCCTGATTGGAAGCAATGTGTTGAAGCGGAAAATACCGTTCACCACTATCTTCCAGAACCAGTGCGGAATGTCTGTGTGAAAAGGTTCCCCGCTGGGCATCCTGACCGCTCAGGCGAACAGGTATTCCCTCCTTCAGAAGGGTTGCATAGGCTAGCAGTTCACCGAGCGCCCAGTCAACCTTGTTGTTGGCAATCATTTGCCGGCGATCTTCCATCAGTTTGATGATCTTGCTGAAGAATTTCTTGTCGGCAGGCAGGTCATTGATGCTGGCAGCGAGCTGTAGCAATTCAGTTTTTGAAACAGCAGTGGGCACCGTATACAATTCACAAGGCTCCGGCAAGCGGTAAGGTTTGTATTCGTCAACCAGAAAATTTTTAATGTTCAGCTTGTCAATCTGTTTGCTGGCTTCATAATTTTGTTCCAGTTGATCGTCGAACCTGGCAATCTCCTGATCCACTTCCTCCTGGGTCATAACGCCGCTTTCTATTAGCTTTTTGGCATAGATATCACGTGGATTTGGATGACTGGCAATGGTCTTGTACAGCAATGGTTGCGTGAATCTTGGTTCATCGCCCTCATTGTGGCCGTATTTGCGGTAAGAGAGGATATCAATAAAGACATCGGAATGGAAATGTTGACGGAATTCAAGTGCCATTTTAACCGTAAAAATGAGTGCTTCGACATCGTCTCCGTTCACGTGGAAAACAGGTGAACGGGTAACCTTTGCCACATCGGTACAATAGGTACTCGAACGTGCTTCCAGGTAATCCGTGGTAAAACCAACCTGGTTGTTCACGACCAGGTGAAGGGTTCCTCCCGTTTTGTATCCAGGAAGCAGAGACATCTGTACGATTTCATATACGATACCCTGGCCTGCAATGGCCGCATCGCCATGAATGACAATGGGTGCTATTTTTCCGTAATCGCCATTGTATTGATGATCAATTCTGGCCCTTACCATTCCTTCTGCAAGGGCACCAACCGTTTCAAGATGCGAAGGATTTGGAATCAGACTCAATTTGACGGATTCGCCATCATCCGTTGTAACAATATTTTCGAAACCAAGGTGGTATTTTACATCGCCAAGCGAAATACCTTCCTCATATTCAGTAGCATAAAACTCCTTGAAGATATTTTTGTAGGGTTTTTCGAGAATGTTGGCCAGTACATTTAATCTGCCCCTGTGTGCCATACCGACCACGTATTCTTCAATCCCAAGTTTGGCTCCGTGTACGATCAGCGCATCCAGTGCGGGTATGAGGGCCTCTGTTCCTTCCAGAGAGAACCTCTTCGCACCCACAAATTTACGGTGGATGAAGCTTTCAAAGGAAACGGCAATATTCAGGTGATAAAAAATGTGCTTTTGCTGCTCCGGGGTGTAGTACTCGCTGTTTTTTGACTTTTCCATCCTGATTCTGAGCCAATCGATCAGTTCGGGTTGCCTCATGTAAAGAAATTCGGCTCCGATGGATTCGCAGTAGGTCGCGTCGAGATGCGCAATGATCTCTTTAAGGGTTACATTCCCTATCCCGATTTCCTTGCCTGCATGAAAAACAGCATTCAGATCTTCCTCTTCCAGACCAAAATTTCTAAAATCAAGGGTAGGGGAATAGGTTCTCCTCTTTCGGACTGGGTTCGTCCGAGTAAAGAGATGACCGCGTTGCCTGTAACCATTGATCAGATTCAGAATTTTAAACTCCTTTTGAATTCTAATTTCATCCGCAGCCGAGACGACAGGCTCCTGGTAGGATTTTCTGGCCAGTTCAAAACCTTCAAAAAAATTGCGCCAGGTTATTTCTACATTCACCGGGTTTTCCAGGTAATTTTTGTACAACTCTTCTACGGCACTAATTTCCTGATTGCCAACAAGGGAAAATTTATCCATACATTCGTGTTAATGTTCGATCTTACGTTTGAAAAGAAATTTTGTTTAAACCAAATGAACAAAATTGTCACAATTGGCCTATCCTCCAATGGATGGACATATATCTTCACAATCTCTCCATCCAGCATTTGGAAAACTATTTGCAAACTGCCGGAACGATCAATTAATTCTCAGAAATAATAAGCAATTTTAACAAATAATTTCCACCTTTTGCACCTAAAGTTTTTGTCGAATTCATCCATGAGCCAAACGCAAGAATGTTTTTTGAAGGAGATTGCAGATTCGTTGTACAAAATTCATGGTACACAGATCTCTGATATCACCCTTGTTTTCCCCAATCGCCGGACGGGATTGTTTTTTACAGAATACCTTGGGAGGTTAATTACCGGCCCTACTTTTTCACCAGAAATTATCACCATTCAGGAACTTTTTTCCAAAATTACTCCTCTGAAACTGGAAGATCCCCTGCCACTCATTTTCTATCTGTATAAAATATACCGTGAATTAAGCAGTTCAAAGGAAACTTTTGATGAATTTTACCAATGGGGAGAGATGTTGCTTCATGATTTTGATCAGGTAGACAAGTATTTGGTTGATGCGGAATTGCTTTTTACAAATGTGACAGATTTAAAAGAGATTGACGAACATTTCAATGACTGGAATGATGAACGGAAGGAGGAGATCAAGCATTTTTGGAAAAGCCTGAACAGCAGTGAGCAGAAAAGCGATCAAAAGGAATTTGCCAGACTTTGGCAGGTTCTTTATCCCATTTACCACAAATTCAAATCAGTACTTTTTTCTTCCGGAATAGCCTTTGAAGGGATGCTGTTCCGCGATGCCGTCGAAAACAGCCGGATTCAGGATGCTTCCTGGCTTACAGGGAGAAGGTTCGTGATCGCAGGATTCAATGCGCTTAACCAATGCGAAAAAAGCCTGTTTCAGCGATTACAGGAAGAAGGAAGGATCAATTTTTACTGGGATTATGATGCTTACTATCTGAATGACCTTAACCAGGAAGCTGGTTTTTTTATGCGGGAAAACTTACTCCAGTTTCCACAATTGGATACACCCTACAGCACTAATTCCTATCAGAAGAATAAGAAAATAGAAATTATACATACCTCTTCGCAGGTCGGACAAGCGCAGATTGCAGGAAGTAAAATAAGTGCAACTGGCAGTAATTCAATGAATTTTGATGATACTGCCATCGTATTGTGCGACGAAGAGTTGCTATTGCCCGTTCTATCTTCCATTCCGGGAGAGGTAAAGTCCATAAACGTTACAATGGGACTCCCTCTCAAGCAAACACCACTTTTTAGTCTGATGACTCAATTGATCTCTCTTCAGAAAAAATGCCAAATAGAGGGTGATTCACGCTCATACCATTACAAAGATATTATTGAAATACTAAATAATCAGTTGATTCAATCCATATATCCAATTGAATCAAAATTGATTGTAGAAAATATTAATCGAAATAATCAGCTTTATGTATCGGATATAGAACTGTCTCAGACGAACCTTTTCGCAGAGATTTTTTGCTATTGTCCATTGGTTGCTGGTTTGCCTGACTATTTTCTTGCGATTCTTTATGATTTATTTCTCTTTTGGGAGAAGAAGGGTCCTGCGAATTGTGCAGAAAACTATCAGGAATACATCTACCAGGTATATCTTTCCATCAATAAATTGAAAAATACGCTCTTTATTCAGGGAGCCGAAATAATGGGAAGCAATGATTTTCTGACAAGGGAGACTTTTTTTAGGTTATTGCTCCAATATTTGAATGCTTTAAGTGTTTCATTTGAAGGAGAACCACTGAGTGGGTTACAGATTATGGGAATTTTGGAAACCCGTTCACTCGATTTTAGAAAAGTGATATTATTGTCTGTAAATGAGGGAATTATGCCAAAGGCGAATGTTTCCGGATCCTTTATTCCCTACCATCTTCGCAGAGGTGTCGGGCTTCCTACCGTAGAAGAACAAAATGCCATGTACGCCTATTATTTCTACCGGTTGATGCAGCGGGCAGAATCAGTAACTTTTGTATACAATTCAGGTAGTAACGGTTTAAGAACAGGCGAAAAAAGTCGATTCTTGTACCAGCTCTTGCTGGAATCTCCCTTTGAAATTGTTGAGTCTGCCATCGAGAACACCATTGATCCGGTTGGTGTTTACCCAATCAGGATCGAGAAAAAGGGAAAGGTTCTGGAATTGTTGAATGGTTTCATTGAATCGGGGCGAAGAATGTCACCTACTGCGCTGGATCTATATGTTCATTGTCCGCTGAGCTATTATTTCAAGTATGTAGCTCGTTTTGAGGAAGAAGAAGAGGTTTCGGAGGAGGTAGATGCCAGATTGTTCGGTACGATCTTTCATGCAGTAATGGAGGCTTTATATGCCCCATTTTTGCATAAAACCGTGGATGAAGACATTCTATCTGGAATCATAGGCCATGAAGCTCAAATCGATTCGATCCTGGAAGGGGCATTCGATAAACATTTTTTCAAATCAGCCGACAATTCCGACCCAACCAAGATTGCGGGCAGGAACAAGCTGGTCTATGAGGTGATCAAGAAGATGGTCTTTCAGACGCTCGGAGTCGATCTGACGAGGACGCCCTTCCTTGTTCAGGGACTTGAGCTGCAAACGGAGACGATGATCCCGGTTTTTCAGGGAACAAAGGCTATTCGCACCGGTGGAATAATCGATAGAATTGATTTAAAATCTGGTGTTTTGGAGATTTTGGATTATAAAACGGGTAAAACCGACCACGCTTTGGATTCGATCGCAGAATTATTTGATCTGACAGCAAAAAAGCGCAACAAAGCAGCTTTTCAGACCCTCATTTACTGTTATGTCTGGGACAAGATGTTTCCCGGTTACGGTAGCATATACCCCGGCATTTATGGGCTGAAAGAGATATTCAAGGAGCAGCAGATCCGGCTGATTTTAAAGGGCCGGGGAGAGGTTAATTTTCAGGAGGTGAAGGTTGAATTTGAGCAACAACTCATCCATTTGCTGGAAGAAATATTCAATCCGGAGATTCCTTTCTCCCAAACAACCGTTGAAGAGCATTGTCAGTATTGCAATTTCCTTGCCATTTGCGGCAAGCAGGCTGCGCAAGGTTAGACCAGCAAATCCGGCCTGATTCTTCGTGTTCTTTCGATGGCTTGTTCCATTTTCCAGTCATCAATCAGCTGATCATTGCCGGAAAGTAGGATATCTGGCACTTTCCACCCTTTGTATTCGGCTGGTCTGGTATATACTGGAGGCGTAAGAAGCCCGTCCTGGAAAGAGTCTGTCAAGGCTGAGGTTTCATCGGATAAAACGCCCGGAATCAAACGAACGATGGCATCCGAAATGATGGCGGCTGCCAGCTCCCCGCCAGTCAATACATAATCGCCTATCGAAAATTCTTTGGTCACCAAAAAATCGCGGACCCGTTGGTCAATTCCCTTGTAATGTCCGCAAAGGATCATCAGATTTCCTTTCATGGACAGCTGATTGGCATCCTGTTGCGAAAATTTGACCGCATCCGGTGTCAGAAAGATGACCTCATCGTAGTTTCGTTGCGATTTAAGTTCCGTGATAGCCCTGTCAATGGGTTCGACCATCATTACCATCCCTGCACCCTTGCTAAAAGCGTAGTCATCAACTTTTTTGTGCTTGTCTGTTGCCCAATCACGAATGTTGTGAATGAATATTTCAGCCAGCCCTTTTTCCCTGGCACGTTTCAGAATCGAGTGATTAAATGGACTTTCTAGCAATTCGGGTACCACAGTTAGGATATCTATCCGCATAAAACATTTTTTTGCAAAGGTAAAAAAAGTCAGCTATGACCGGATTTATATCAATTGGCGCCTATTTGTAAAAATTTCTTAAAATATGTCTTGGAAACAGTTGACGTTAACGGGTAAATATCTATTTTCGTGCAGAATAAATAATGTTCAACCATCCTGGCTTAACGGCCGTAATGTAAATGCTGATGAAATCTAAAGAATTGGAGAATCCTGTTGCAACGACGGAAAACGAACAACTTCCCGTATCCGCAACGGAGAATGCAGAACCTGTCACTATTTCGGAAACTATTGTTACCCATGAAGAGACTCCGGTTGAGAATGTAGTTGTAGTTGAAGAAACTACGGCAGTACCGGTTGAAGCTGAAATAACGGAAGATGCCGTTGTTGCAGAGAAGCTACACGAAAATGAGTCCGAATTGACAGATGCCATCCTTGAACCACAACTGGATGTTTTGGATGAGGAAGATGATCCATTTCACGATGATGAACCCATTGCAGAAGGCTTGCCAATACACGATTACTCCTCCTACAACAAAATCAACCTGATCAATACGCTCAGGAAAATTATAGGCGAAGGGGATGTTGACATCATCAAACCGCACGCAGACGCCATCAAGGCCTGTTTTTACAAGATACGGAACCACGAAATCGGCGAACAAAAAAGTGCATTTGTCGCAGAAGGAAATGATGAAGAGCTGTTTTTAGCTGAATCGGATCCTTTTGAACAGGAATTGAAAGACCTTTTCAGGGAATACAAAAATCTTCGGTACGAATCCAACAAGAAACTGGAGGCCGTAAAGGAGGAAAACTACCTTAAAAAGGCTGAGATCATTGAAGAGATCAAGACACTCGTTAACAGCGAAAATTCATTGAACAATACTTTTCAACTGTTCAATGATTTACAGATAAAATTCAAAGCCATTGGACAGGTTCCGCAATCCAAGGTGAAGGATCTTTGGGAGAATTACCACTACCAGGTTGAACGATTCTATGATTTTGTCAAGATTGACCGCGAATTGAGGGATTTGGATTTGAAGCGCAACATGGACCAGAAGATGCTCCTTTGCCTTAAAGCCGAAGAGTTGTCCGTCAAATCGGAAGAACCGCTTGCCACCTTCAAGGAGTTGCAAAAATTGCACGAATCCTGGCGGGAGATAGGTCCGGTTCCCAGGGATCACAAGCAGGAGCTTTGGGATCGATTCAAGATTGCCACCTCCGTCATCAACAAAAGATACCAGCAGCACTTCGAACAGGAACGTTCCGTTCAAAAAGAGCAGCTTCAAAGGAAGATCGAACTGTGTGAATTGGCAGAGGGGCTTTCCGTTTTCGTTTCCGACAATCCACGTGAGTGGAACGATGTAACGGAGAAGGTCATTCAACTTCAGGAAGAGTGGAAGAAAACAGGTTTTGGTCCCAGAAAAGAGAACAGCAAAATTTGGGATCGCTTCCGCGCAGCCAATGATAACTTCTTCCAAAACAAGCGGAATTTTTGGAACAAGAGCAAAGAACATTTGTTGCAGAACTATGCAATGAAAGTTGACATTTGTGAACAGGCTGAAAAACTGAAAGATAGCGAAGAATGGAAGGCTACAACCGATAGGCTAATCACCCTGCAGAAAAAATGGAAAGAGGTTGGTCCGGTTCCCAGAAAACAATCGGAGTTAATATGGAAGCGTTTCAGAACTGCCTGCGACGAGTTCTTCAATAAAAAACAGACCCACTTTTCAGGTGTGACCGGAGATCAGGACGAGAACCTGAAAGCCAAGAAACTACTGGTTACGGATATCGAGGAATACAAACCTTCCGGGATTGCCTCTGATGATTTGGCAGCATTGAAAAAATTCCAGGACAGATGGGCAGAGATCGGACACGTTCCTTTCCGGAAAAAAGAGGAGTTGCAGAACAAGTTTCACGATGCCATCGACAATCAGTTCAACAAAATCAAAATGGATGATCAGGATTTGAACCTGATCAAGTTTAAATCCAAAATTGAACATTTGGCTTCCCTGCCAAGGGGATGGTCAAAAATCAACATGGAACGCGACAGATATGCCGTTCGACTGAGGCAACTCGAGAGTGACATCAACACCCTTACCAACAATGTCGGTTTCTTTGGAACCTCTGAGGGAGCGCAATCACTGATCAAGGGGGTAAACGATCAGATAGAAAAATTAAAAATTCAAATTGATCAGCTTAAATCGAAGATGAAGATCATCGACGAACAGGAAGAGATCAACTGATAATAAGCATCTTTACAGGACCCGTTCCCTCACCGGAGCGGGTCTTTGATTTACCATTCGTTCGACTTTTTTGTCGCCAGATTCTGCCTTTCCGTTTTTTATTCTTTACTTTGCATCCGTTGAAAACACTTTAAATCAGATACGTTTTGTCAACCACCAAGTATATTTTTGTAACCGGAGGCGTCGCTTCTTCACTGGGAAAAGGAATCATCGCCTCTTCTCTGGCCAAGCTGCTGCAGGCGAGGGGGTATAAGGTTACTATTCAGAAACTGGATCCCTACATCAATGTCGATCCAGGTACCCTTAATCCGTACGAACACGGAGAATGTTATGTGACGGAGGACGGAGCCGAAACTGATCTTGACCTTGGTCATTACGAACGTTTTCTAAATTCCCCAACTTCACAGGCGAACAACGTGACGACTGGTAGAATCTATCAGTCTGTCATTAACAAGGAACGCAGGGGAGATTATCTTGGGAAAACGGTGCAGATTATTCCACACATTACCGACGAAATCAAGCGCTACATCAAATACCTTGGCTCTAAGAAAAAATTTGATGTGGTCATTTCTGAAATTGGCGGAACTGTTGGCGACATTGAATCCTTGCCCTACATCGAGGCGGTTCGTCAGATGAAGTGGGAGTTGGGAACCGATGCACTGATCATTCACCTGACCCTGGTTCCCTACTTGTCGGCTTCCGGTGAGTTGAAGACCAAACCAACGCAGCACTCTGTCAAACAATTACTTGAAAACGGTGTTCAGCCGGATGTACTTGTTTTAAGGACGGAGCACCAGCTCACGCCTGATCTGAAAGGCAAAGTTGCCCTGTTCTGCAATGTGAGCAAGGAGGCGGTTATTGAGTCTATCGATGTTTCTACCATCTATGAGGTTCCGATCCGGATGAAGGAGGAAAAGCTCGATGTCATCGTTTTAAAGAAACTTGGCCTTCCGCTGGGAGAAGAACCAGATCTCAAAAATTGGAACGAATTTCTCTACCGTTACAAGAATCCCAAGAAAGAGGTTAAAATAGCCCTTGTTGGTAAATACGTGGAACTTAGGGATGCTTATAAATCTATTGCAGAGGCCATTATACACGCTGGAGCTTCCAATGAGTGCCGGGTCAAGGTAGAGTGGATCCACTCCGAGAAAATTAATGAAGAGAACATCCAGCGGAAACTTGCCGGCTGTCAGGGAATCATCATCGCTCCCGGATTTGGTCACAGAGGCATCGAAGGAAAAATTATTGCTGCAAAGTATGCCAGGGAACTGAAAATTCCATTTTTTGGGATTTGTCTGGGTATGCAGATTGCGGTCATTGAATTTGCAAGGAATATTTTGAAATTAACAGGTGCTGATTCAACGGAAATGAACCAGCTGACCGAGTTTCCTGTCATAGACCTGATGGAAGAACAAAAAGGAATCACGGAAAAGGGAGGCACCATGCGACTGGGTGCTTATGCCTGTAACCTCCGGAAAGACTCCAATGCCTTCAGGGCGTATAACAAAACGAAAGTTTCAGAGCGGCACCGCCACCGTTATGAATTCAACAACACCTATCTGGCTGCATTTGAAGATGCAGGAATGAAGGCTACTGGTTTCAACCCGGATACCAACCTGGTGGAGGTCATGGAGATTGCCAATCATCCCTGGTATGTCGGCGTACAGTTTCATCCGGAGTACAGCAGCACAGTCCTTCAGCCTCATCCACTGTTCATTGCTTTCATCAAGGCGGTTATCGAAAATTCTCAAAAAAAATCAATTTAATTTATGGATAAGAATACCATCGCAGGACTCGTTCTCATATTTGCCATTCTGATCACTGCCAGCTATTTCAACAAACCCAACGAAAAGGAGATTGAAAAGTTGCGGGTCAAAAATGATTCCATCGCAATGATCGAAATGACCAAAGCCAAGGAGGATGCAAAAAAGCTTGAACTCTCCTCCCTCAAACAGGATAATTCCAAGACCGATTCCGCCACAGTTCACACCGAACTGACCAATCTGTACGGTGTATTTGCCGTTGCCGCTAAAGGCGAAGAAAAATTTGTCACCCTCGAGAACAACCTGATGAAAGTCGTACTTTCCAACAAGGGAGGCAAGATTTATTCGGTTGAGCTGAAAAATTACAAACGATACAATGGGAAACCACTGGTGCTGTTTGAAGGAGAAGAAAACCGATTCGGTTTGAATTTTTTCTCTCAAAACAAAAGCATCCAAACGGATAACTTCTTCTTCCAACCCTCTGTAGCTGAAAATGTGGTTTCCGTGACCAGTACCAAAATCCCTACCGGGATGGAGGGACGTGAAAGGTACAACAAGTCGAATCCCGGTGATTCCAAAACTGTTGCCATGCGGCTGGATGCCGGCGACAATGTCTTCATTGAATATGACTATACTCTGAAGAACAACTCTTATCTGGTCGATTTCAACATCAAAACTGCAGGACTTAAGAAAGTTGCGGGTGCCAATTCAGAATTTGTCAATTTTCTCTGGAATGTTAACCTGCCAAGGCAGGAGAAGATGTCGAAATTTGGAGAGAACAACCAATCTACCATCTATTACAAATTTGACAAGGACGTAGTCGATAAACTGGCTCCAGCCAAGTCTGAATCCAAATCCCTCTCTACCAAAGTAAAATGGATAGGTTTCAAACAACAATTTTTCTCCTCTGTGCTCATCGCCGACCAGGCTTTTCAAAATGCCCAGATTTCAACCAAGAAAAAAGACCTTGATTCGGCTTATGTAGCCGAAATGACGGCAGATTTAACCATACCGCTGGATATTAAGGGGAGTGAAAATTTTCCATCCAAGTTCTATTTTGGACCAAACCAGTACAATCTTTTGAACCAATACGATCTGGGTATGGAAGAACAGCTTTCTTTGGGCTGGACCGTTATTGGTTGGGTGAACAAATGGCTTGTTATTCCTGCCTTTGATTTTCTACACCGCTACATTGGCAACTTCGGACTGATCATCCTCTTGCTGACCATTTATATCAAGCTAATTACCCTGATGTTTACCTATAGATCCTACATTTCCCAGGCTAAGATGCGACTTTTGAAGCCGGAAATTGAGGAGATTCAAAAGAAGTTTTCCGAAGATAAAAAATTGGAATCACAGCAAGCCGTTATGGCCTTCTATAAAAAGGCAGGGGTAAATCCAATGGGAGGGTGTTTGCCAATGGTTCTTCAGATGCCGATTCTGATTGCTATGTTCTATTTCTTCCCTATCTCCATTGAACTGCGTCAGCAGAGCTTCTTGTGGGCGACGGATTTATCCTCTTTCGACTCTATTGCCACTTTGCCATTCACCATCCCTGTTTACGGGAATCACGTCAGCTTATTCTGTTTGTTGATGACGATCACGAACATCTTCTATGTAAAATACAACAACGAGATGACAGGCGCCGGAACGCAACAGATGCCAGGTATGAAAACAATGATGTACCTGATGCCACTGATGTTCCTCTTTATCTTCAACAGCTATGCAGCAGGATTAAGTCTCTATTATTTCTTGTCGCTGTTGTTCACCTTTGTCCAGATGTTTATTTTCAAGAAACTGATCGACGAAGATAAAATTCACGCACAACTGAAAGCCAAGCAAAAGGTGCCCGTAACCAAATCCAAATTTCAGACCCGTCTGGAGGACATGGCCAAACAAAAGGCACTGAATGACAAAAAAAGAAGATAGAAAATCGAATATTGACACAAAAGAGAAGGGCTCCAATTTGGGGCCCTTCTCTTTTGTATCAAATTTGTATCATTAAATCATTCTGCCTGCGACAACTTTTTGCTGAGCGCAACCATTTTGATGGCCGTATAAGCCGCCTCATCGCCTTTGTTTCCAAGCCTTCCTCCTGCACGATCAAGTGCCTGCTGTTGGTTGTCGGTCGTCAAAACCCCGAAAATGAAGGGAATTCCGTACTCCAGATTCAATTTGGTGGTACCATAGGTGACGCCCTGGCAAATGAAATCAAAATGACGGGTTTCTCCCTGAATGACGCAACCCAAGAGGATAACTGCGTCTACATCTGTGTTTTCGGCAATAAGTTGTCCGCCAAGTGTAAGTTCGAAGGTGCCCGGAACTGATTCAACGCGCAAGTCTTCGCGTTGAACACCATATTTCAAAAGAGTTTCCACTGCACCATTTTTCAACGGAAGGGTAACTTCCGGATTCCATTCTGCGTAGACGATACCGAACTTCATACCTTTGGCATCCGGTACTTCGTGATTCACATGGTCTGAGAGATTGACTGTTGCCATTCTATTGGTTTAAATTGTTTCTGTTAAGCGGAATTTGCCTTCAAAATTACCCTAAAAAGGAGTAACCACAAATTTGTACTGAAATAATATTTACCGGCTTCGTTCCGAATTGTTGACAGATGGGTATATTCACAAGTTTTAAAAAGTGTATGATAAGCAATAACATGATGTACAGATATTTCCTTTTATTAATTCTATCGGCTTTTAGCAGTAGTCTGTTTGCGCAAAATCTGGCATACAACGCCAATCATTCTTATCCTATATGTGGCTCAGACAGTACGAAGGTGGTAACTTCGGCCATCCATCCACCCAATTCTTTTCTAAAATCAGCCGTTTTACCATTGTCGTTGGCTGTTGCCGGTGGAATCATTGAATCACTTCCCTCCAATGCGGTTTTTGGCAAAGAACGAATCAAACAACAGGTGCAGGATCAGCTGAACGGATTCAGAACCTCAGCCGACAATTACCTGCAATTCGTTCCCATCGCAGCCATGTTTGGACTAAACCTATCTGGTGTGAAAAGCAGAAGTGACTTACTGAATCAAGCCATTCTCACAACCAAGTCAGAATTGTTGGTAAGTACCATCGTATTCTCAATGAAAGCATTGATCCATGATGGGCGTCCCGATGGCAGTGACAACCACAGCATGCCCTCCGGCCATACGGCCCAGGCGTTTGCCTCTGCCACCTTGCTGGATATGGAATACCGGGATACCAATCCCTGGATCAGCGTAAGCGGCTATTTGTGCGCGACTGCCACCGGATTTTTCAGGGTAGCCAACAACAAACACTGGGCCTCCGATGTATTCATTGGCGCAGGCATAGGTATTGCATCCGTCAAATTGGTGTATCTGACACATCAATACCGTTGGGGGAAAATGCCTTCAGCCGTGCTGGTTCCAACCATTTTCCAAAATGGAGGTGGAGTTGCCTTTGCCATGAAATTTTAACAATCGCATCACGATTGTTTTTTCATCCTTCCCGCCTTATGCCCAAAGGTGGCATAATAAAGAATGTAGCAATAGATTGGTATAACGATCCAATAGGCAAGCAACGGAGTGGATAAATCAGCCAGTTTACCGTATAAAAGTGGTACGATTGCGGCTCCCGAGATGGCCATAACCATCATGGCTGAGCCAGTCTTGGTAAATCGTCCGAGTTTTGTGATCGCCAATGGCCAGATGGAGGGCCACATCAGAGAGTTGGCAAGACCGAGAAACGCGATGAACATCACAGAGATAAATCCGGTAGTTACGATGGCCAACAAGGCAAATACCAATCCCATCACGGCAGAGATGACCAATACATTTTTTTGTTCCAGGTATTTGGGAATGGTGATGATTCCGATGATGTATCCGACAAGCATGGCAAAAATGGTGAAGGAGGAGAAGAATTTCGCAGTGGCAATCGGGATATTGAGATAAACGCCATAACTGATGATGGTATTGCCTGCAATTACCTCGACCCCTGTATAAAGGAAAATAGCCAAAACCCCAAGCAACAAATGAGGAAACTGGAAAATACTGGTTTTCTCGCGGCCTTCGGTAGGTTCAACGGCATTCTCTTCTTCATGGTCAATATCCGGCAGATTGGAATAGTATAGAAACAGGGCCAGCAAAAGCAATGCTCCCATGATAATCAGATAGGGAAGGATCACCCTGGATGCGAGCAAATTCAATTCGATATTCTTTTGATCAAACGCCATTGTTTTTACCTTTTCAACGATTTCATCGGCACCATCGAG
>CAINVV010000148.1 GCA_903854235.1 uncultured Bacteroidia bacterium
ATCCTGAACGGGACTTCGCACCCTTGTGACCACGTGTGGAAGTACCACCATGACCAGAACCTTGACCGCGACCAATTCGCTTTTCTTTCTTTACAGAACCTGCAGCAGGTTTTAAGTTATTTAATTCCATTTATATAGAAATATTATTCGTTAACTTCTTCAACCTTAACTAAGTGTTGAAGTTTTCTAACCATTCCTAGAATCTCGGGTGTGGACTCATGAATCTTTGGTTGATTCAATTTGTGCAGACCGAGCGCATCAATTATTTTCTTTTGAGCTTTGGATGCGCCAATTTTGCTCTTAAACTGTGTAATACGAATTTTCATATAGATTTAGATTTATCCGTTAAACACTTTGTCCAGAGCCACACCGCGGTGTTCTGCAACAGTGTAGGCATCTCTCAGTTCGACCAATGCTTCAAAAGTTGCCTTTACCAGGTTATGAGGGTTAGACGAGCCTTTAGATTTGGCAAGGATATCGTGAATTCCGACGCTTTCCAGCACGGCGCGCATGGCACCTCCGGCTTTAACCCCGGTACCTGAAGAAGCAGGTTTCAACAATACATTTGCACCACCGAATTTTGCGGTTTGTTCGTGAGGAACGGTACCGTGAATAATCGGGATTTTTACGAGGTTTTTCTTTGCTGCGTCAACGCCTTTGGCGATGGCTGCTGTAACCTCACTGGCTTTTCCAAGACCCCAGCCTACAATACCGTCTTCGTTTCCGACGACAACAATTGCAGAAAAGCTGAAAGTTCTACCTCCTTTGGTAACCTTGGTGACCCGGTTGATTGCAACTAACCTGTCCTTAAGCTCGAGATCGCTGGTTTTTACTTTTTTAATATTTTTCGCCATAACGGTTATATTTTTAAACCTCCTTCACGTGCAGCTTCAGCAACTGCTTTAACTCGTCCATGATATAAGTTGCCTCCGCGGTCGAAGCTGGCAGTGGTGATTCCGGCAGCAAGTGCCTTTTCAGCAGCCAATTTCCCAACCAGGGCAGCTATTTCAGTTTTGGTTCCGGCTTGAGAAGCGATTTCTTTGTTTAAGGAAGAAACTGCCAACAAGGTTTTTCCCGCTACATCGTCTACAAACTGAACAGAGATCTGTTTGTTGCTACGAAAGATGCTCATACGGGGAACCTCTGAGGAACCGGAAACTATTTTCCGGATTCTCATGCGAATTCTATCTCGTCTTTGAATTTTTGTGAGAGCCATAACTAAAAGTCATTTATTTTTTAGAAGCTGATTTACCAGCTTTACGACGCAGTACCTCGCCAACAAATTTAACACCCTTGCCTTTGTAAGGTTCCGGCATCCTGAAAGACCTGATTTTAGCAGCAACATGACCAATCAACTGTTTATCGGCACATTTAAGTGTGATAATCGGGTTGGTACGTTTTTCAGTAACAGCCGTTACGCTGACCTCTTTTGGCAATTCCAGGTAAGTATGGTGAGAATGTCCCAATACCAGATCCAAGATCTGATCCTGAGAATCTGCACGGTAACCAACCCCTACCAATTCGAGTTTTACTTCATAGCCTTTCGATACACCCTGAACCATGTTGTTCAGCAGTGAGCGGTACAAGCCGTGCATCGCACGGTGACGTTTTTGATCAGTAGGCCTTTTGACCAAAATCTGGCTGCCTTCAACCACAATTTCGATTTCCTTGTCTACTTTCTGAAACAGAGTGCCCAGCGCTCCTTTAACGGTGACAACATTTTCACTGTCGACGCTTATCGTAACTCCGGCGGGTAAATCAATGGGAAGTTTTCCAATCCTTGACATAATAATCCTCCTTAATTAATAAACGTAACATAATATTTCACCGCCCACATTCAAATCCTTAGCCTCTTTGTCGGTGATCACACCTTTGGAGGTAGAGATGATAGCGATGCCCAAACCGTTCAATACCCTTGGGACATCTTCAATACCGCAGTAGCGGCGAAGTCCCGGTTTAGAGACACGTTTTAGATTTTTAATTGCCGGTGTACCATCAGCAGGATGGTATTTGAGGGCAATTTTGATGCTTCCCTGGTAGTTGACTTCTTCGTCGAACTTGTAATTGAGTATATACCCCTTTTCTTTCAGAATTCTGGTAATCTCTTTTTTAATGTTTGACGCAGGGATTTCCACGACCTTATGTTTTGCCTTGATGGCATTTCTAAGTCGGGTCAAGTAATCTGCAATAGGATCTGTCATCTTTGCGATAATTTAAACGATTACCAACTTGCTTTTTTAACTCCGGGTATTAGGCCGCTTGAGGCCATTTCCCGGAACTGAATTCTGGAAACTCCAAACTGACGCATGTATCCTTTCGGACGACCGGTCAGTTTGCAACGATTGTGCAGACGAATTTTTGCCGAATTTTTAGGCAGGAGGCTCATACCAATGTAATCACCTTCAGCTTTTAATCTGGCACGTTTTTCCGCAAACCTTTCAACGAGTTTTGCACGCTTCACTTCGCGGGCTTTCATTGATTCTTTAGCCATGTCTTTTAGTTCTTTTTTGCGTTCTTGAACGGTAAACCAAAACTTTTCAGTAGTGCATATCCCTCTTCGTCATTCTTTGCAGTAGTAACGAAGGTGATGTTGTAACCGTTCATTTTGGTTACCTTGTCCATCACGATTTCAGGGAAGATAATCTGCTCGGTAACACCGAGTGTGTAGTTGCCACTACCGTCGAATTTGTCGGCGATGCCTTTGAAGTCGCGGATGCGGGGAAGTGCAATGGAAACCAATCGATCCAAAAATTCATACATCCTTTCGCTGCGCAGGGTAACCCTTACACCGATTGGCATTTTCTTACGAAGTTTGAAGTTGGCGATGTCCTTCTTGGAGATGGTTGAAACCGGTTTCTGACCGCTGATTGCGGTAAGTTCCTCGATAGCTACCTCCATGATTTTCTTGTCGGCAATAGCAGAACCAAGACCCTGGTTGATGATGATTTTCTCAAGAACCGGAACCTGCATGATGGATTTGTAATTAAACTCCTTCTGCAAGGCAGGTACAATCTCTTCCTGGTATTTGCGCTTAAATGTAGGTGTGTATCCCATTACTTAATCTCCTCTCCTGATTTTTTTGAATACCTAACTAATTTCCCGTTGCTGTCGAGTTTTCGCCCGATGCGGGTAGGTTTCCCCGTTTTAGGATCCTTCAGCATCAAATTAGAAACGTGGATAGACGCTTCCTGCTTGATGATGCCTCCCTGAGGGTGCTTGGAGTTTGGCTTTGTATGTTTAGATACAAGGTTAACTCCTTCTACAATAGCACGATCCTTTTCTCTGACCACTTCAAGTACTTTCCCTTCGGAGCCTCTTGAATTGCCGGAGATTACGACGACCGTGTCTCCTTTCTTAACATGTAATTTTTTCTGCATGGTCTGATTAATATTAAAGTACTTCAGGTGCTAGCGAGACAATTTTCATGTAGTTGTCACGTAATTCACG
>CAINVV010000149.1 GCA_903854235.1 uncultured Bacteroidia bacterium
GAAGTCCTGGATCATCTTATTCAAACTATAAACATCAGCATCAGCGATATCCACGGAAATGAGATCCTGAAGGAAGCACGAACTTCCTCTTTTTGCACCCCACTGAAAATTCCTTCCGCCAATTATCAACCTTACCAGGCAATCCTGGAGGTGCAGCTGAAATCTGGTGAACGACTGAAAAAAACCATTGAATTTACGGCAGGTAAACGCATCGCATATGCCTTGTTCAGCCACGGAAAATCAGACTACCGCATCTCCCTTTCAAAAAATGCCTCCGAATCCGAAAATTGGGCTGCCAAAGAGCTCCAACATTGGCTGAAAGAGATGGGTGGCGCCGAACTTCCGCTTCTTCCTGCCGACCCCGCCTACAAAGGACCCCAAATCTTCATCGGCACGCCTTTCGACTACGCTCAGGGACCGGTCGCATCCTCCAAATCCTCCCCGTCGTCCCAGTCCTCCCGGTCTTCTCGCACGTCCCAGTCTTCTAACGCTTTAGCAGAAGAATCCTTCCACTACTACAACGAAGGCCCAAATATTTTTATTACCGGCGGTAAGCAACGAGGCACGATGTACGGCGTCTTTGAATTCCTCGAACGGGAACTCGGATGCAGATGGTATACTCCCACTGTCAGTGTGGTTCCCAAGCGGGAAGAGATGAAATTTGTCTGGTTCGATCACGCCGAAAAACCGGGCATCCGGGTACGGAATGACTTCTACTTTGAAGCCTTTGATCCCACCTGGGCCACGCGCAACAAAATGAACGGAGCCATGGGTTACCGCGATCAGCCTGGCGGCATCGAGAGCTACTGGGCAGTACATACCTTTTTCCCGCTGATGCCACCCGCCGAATTCTACAAAAAACATCCCGAATATTACAGTCTGGTGGATGGCAAACGGATCTTCGAACGGGCGCAACTCTGTCTGACCAACCCCGATGTACTTAAAATCATTACTGACAGAATCAAGAAACGGATGCGGGAAAGTCCGGAATACCTGATCTATGACGTCTCCCAGAACGACTGGCACAATCCCTGTCAGTGCGATAAATGTCAGGCCATCGCCAAAGCCCATGGTGGCGAATCCGGCGTCATCATCTGGTTTGTCAACCAGGTGGCAGCCGCCGTGGAGAAGGAGTTTCCCGACAAATTCATCGGAACACTCGCCTACCAGTACACCCGTACTCCGCCGAAAAACATACGTCCAAGGCAAAACGTTGTGGTCCGTCTCTGCAGTATCGAGTGCTGTTTCGCACACGATTTTAAATCCTGTCCCGAGAACAAATCCTTTCTGGAAGATCTGAAAGGATGGTCGGCACTTGCCCCTCACATGTACATCTGGGACTATGTGGTCAATTTTGGCCACTATGTAATGCCTTACCCCAATTTCAGGGTACTGCAGTCCAATATCCAATCCTTCCGCGACAACAACGCTATTGGCATCATGGAACAAGCCGCTTACCAGAGCAGGGGAGGTGAGTTTTCGGAACTGCGCGCCTACCTGATCTCCAAACTGCTCTGGAATCCTGAATGCAATACAGAAGCGGTCATCAACGACTTCATGTCTGGGTATTACGGCAGAGCCGGAAAGTTCATCCGGCAATATTTCGACCTGCTTCACAACAGAATCACTCCCGACACCCATATTCACCTTGGATTGACGCCGGGAGACACCCTTTTTTCAGACGATTTCGTGCAGCAATCCTGTGACCTTTTTAAGGAAGCAGTAAAAGTTGCCGATAACGACGAAATCGTCCGGAGGGTCGAAATGTGCTCTTTGCCGGTTCTTTACCTCAAATGCAAAAGGACCCCTGTCGTTGCCAGACAGGACGGCACCTACGAAACTTTCTGCCGTGTGGCCAAACGGGAAAATGTACTGAATTATTCGGAAGCGGGTGAAATAGAGCGAAAGGCTTTTCATGTAGCTGTGGAGAATGCAAAATAATGTGCTAATATGCTAATGTGCTAATGGAACGAGCATGAGCATAGTCTATAAAAGCGATGATAATGCAATCGCAAATTTCATAGGTGCAAACAGTTTTTAATAAATTGGTAAGGCTATTTATTTAGGAATTAAAGAAAATGCAGACTGAGTCATTTTGCAATTGTCCTGCTGCTTTATCTGATTTTATAAATCATTTTAATACCTTTACCATTCATCCTTATCCTCGAATAACGCACTATTAGCAAATTAGCACATTGGCATATTAGCACATTAACATATTAGCAAATTAACAAATGATTCACTACGCAAAAAATTCCGAACTTGAAATTGCCGTCAGGCAACCCGGAGCAGAACTCTCCTCCATCAAATCACTAAAAACAGGTATCGAATACATGTGGGGCTGCGATCCGGAGATCTGGAACAGTACGGCACCCATTCTGTTCCCCATTGTCGGCGGACTGAAGGACAACGCCTTCTTGTGGAAAGGGGTAAAATACAATCTCACCAAACACGGCTTTATCCGGGATAATCCGCAGCTAATGCTGACTGGCATTACCGCCGACTCACTGACCTTTGGCATGGGCTCCAACAAGGACACGCTTAAAGTTTTTCCTTTTGATTTCGAATTTAGCATTGATTTTCTGTTGGAAGGTACCAAAGTCAGGGTGATCCACCAGGTTACAAACAGTGGAAACACATCACTCTTCTTCTCATTGGGAGGTCATCCCGGATTCAAGTGTCCCATCCATCCGGACGAAACCTACAAAGATTATTACCTCGAATTTGAGCATCCCGAAAATTCAGCTACCTGGTTGCTACACGAAAATGGAACGATACTGGACCAGACAGCTCCTGTCTTCGACAATTCCAAGATCATCCCACTCACCCATGAGTTGTTCAGCAAGGACGCCCTCATCTTCAAGGATCTCAAATCAAGGAAAGTCACCCTGCGTAGCAAGAAATCAAGCCAGGCCCTTTCGGTCTCCTTCGAAGACTTCCCTTACCTGGGGATCTGGGCCAAGACCAACGGTGATTTTGTCTGCATTGAGCCCTGGTGCGGTATAGCCGACAAATGGGATACCGATCAGCACTTCGAAAACAAGGAAGGTGTGATTCAGTTGGCTCCCGGTGAAATGTTTGAGGCAGAGTACGTGGTGGAGATCCACGAAAAGTGAATAGTGAAAAATGAAAAGTGAAGAGTGAAGAATAGCCCTTGCTTATTTAGTATACAAGCCTTGCATAAATTGTCTACATGAGAGAATGGAAGATGTAAGAATCTTTTAACTTTTCATTTTTCACTTTTCATTTATTCTTTCTGGCCAGTTTAAGCGCTTCAGTCGTCGTATAATATTTTACAATCATGTTGGGAACCTCCCAGGCAGGCAGCTTACCCGTCTGCAAATATCCAAGGTACTCCTCCGTCACCTGACTGAAATGTGCTTCGTGACCCACTTTGTAGGAATCCGGAATTACCACCTTCCAACTTTGTTGGTCCACATTTTCCAGGGTTAATCCCTTGTGTGTACTATTTTTTACGACTGCATTTTTGAGTTCAGCTGCAAAGGCGGTCAGATTGGTCCCCTGATTGGCCCTGACATACAAGGTTGGCAAATATTTCTCTGCCTCTCCCTGTCTGATCTCAAGGGTAGCTTTGGTACCACGCAAGAGGGCGTAGTGTGTATCGCCTGCCCCTTCCGGAGCCTTGTAACGCCACTCTGCCGTTACCTTGGCGTGAACTCCTTTTATTCTGTAAAGCATCGATCCGTTGGCATATTCTTGCAATTTTCCATCCTTCACTACCGTGGAAAGATAAGCCGGAAAATGGTCTACCTGGGTTACAGCCTTAAACTCCTCCAGCGTCAGCGGGGTTGGCCAGTGTTTTCCCTGCAACATCGCAATGTCGGATTTATGCAAAATAACATTCGGAAAACAGATCCATTGCACCAGATCGACCAAATGGGTGGCCACATCGACGATCCCTTCTCCTTGCTGGTTCACATCGAAGAACCAGGCCGGACGAACCAACGGTGATCCGGAAACACTCTTGTAAAAATAGTGTACACTTAAGATTTCGACTCCTGGCTTTTCAGGCGTTCCGGGAAGCAGTGTTCCAAAAAGCTCCAAGTTACCTGACAACTCTTTCTGAACCATCGTGGTAATCTCGTGCCGCTCCGTCATAATATCAAATAGAACCACACCTTTTTGAGCCGCTATTCTGAAGGATGCCTCCAACTGGGGGAAATTCTCGGGAGAGATGACCATCGGCTTATCGGCAAGCACATTCAAGCCGGCCTCCACAGAATTCTTGATGTAATCGGTCTTGATCCGGTTGTTGCCAGCCAGGACGACCACATTCCCTTTCTTCTCGGAAAGCATCTTTTCAAAATAATCAGATCCCCTGTACACCACCTCTTTCCAGCTAGTAGGACCATCCTTCCTACCATTGTATCCCTCAATTTTCTTCAAGTGCTCGTTCACATCCGAACCTTCCGGCGAATAAACCAGCACCACAGGATTGACCTGATCGTACATTTTCTTTTGGACCAGGGCAGCATGAAAATGTCCCGGATCAAGAGTAATTAGTTTAACTTCTCCCTTTGCGCCATTAAAAGCCCTCTTTTCGCCGGATTGTTTCCCTTTCCCGAAGGATGAAACTTGGACCAAGATTAAAAAACCCATCAGAATTGTTTTGATTTTCATCATTTTATATTTATATTTACTTTATGGAAGTGACTAAAGTGACTAAAGTGACTAAAGTGACTAAAGTGCCTAAAGTTATAAAAAAGCACTTTCTGTCCATCTAAAATATTCTCTTAATACTTTAGTCAATTTAGTCACTTTATTTCAATTTAGTTCACTTGCTGAACCATGTGCGGACGTTTCATTTTGATCCAGGATGCCATCTCATTAAAGGACCGTTTTCGGGCCGAACTCCCCGGGGAGACCAGCCTCCATCCTTCCTATAATATATCTCCGGGGCAAAGAACTGCGGTAATCACAGGAGAGCGGCCCAATGAGTTTCAAATGTTTCAATTTGGACTTACTCCAGATAGTGCGTTCAAACCTGTTATGCTGATTGAGGCGCGTTCCGAAGGAGAGAAAAACCCGACCGATGATCCAGGTTACACAGGTGAAATGGGTATTTTTACCCTCCCTGCCTTCCGCAAGCCCATCCACTCCCAACGTTGTCTGGTAATGGCAGACGCCTACATCGAGGGTACAACAGTTGAGCGTTTGAATAAACCGTTTCTGATCTATCTCCGAAATAAAATCAGGCCCTTTGCGATGGCAGGAATATGGGATGTATGGTCCAATCCTGATTCCGGGGAACTGTTTCACTCGTTTGCCATTGTGACTACCTACCCCAACCAATTGGTTGCCCGTTTGCCCTATCACCGGATGCCTGTCATTTTGCACAGGGAGGATGAAGCAGGATGGCTCTCAAAGGATGCTTCGCCCAGGGAACTTTCCCTTCTGATGAAACCTTATCCTGCAGAGCTGATGAATGGTTTTCCAATCGCTCCAACCATCCGGAATCCGCTTGCCAATGATCCCGGACTCATCCATCCGGTCGGTCCGCGAATCTTCACCGAAAACTAAATTCCTGCCATTTCCCGAGTTCCTTCCCCAAAATAGATCCTTCGACAGGTTCAGGAACCGGAGATTGAAAATAGAAAATTATATTCCTAGAACAGCCGTCCATTTTTTGTCAGTTCTGCTTCGTGCAAAAGCAACCATTTCTTTCGTTCCAATCCTCCGGCATAGCCAACCATCTTTCCGTCACTGCCAATGATTCTGTGACAGGGTACGATGATCGCAATCGGATTCTTCCCGTTCGCAGTGCCCACGGCACGAGTGTTCAGTACAGAACCCGACTCAAGGGCCAGATCACGGTAGCTTTTTGTCGCACCGAAAGGGACCTTCAACAACAATTGCCAAACAGCTTTCTGAAATTCCGTGCCATCAGGATCGAGGTCAAGATCAAAATCAAATCGCATTCCTTCGAAATATTCGCCCAATTGTCGGACCGTCCTTTGCATAATTTCCGGAAGGATTTCCGACTCTTCAATCAATTCCTCGCTGAACGTCACCTCCTTCAGATTCGTATCGTTCGATACCAACACCAATCTGCCCAACGGACTTTCCATCCTTGTAGTGTAATTATTCATGAATTTTGTCCCAGGATGTTGGTGAGACGTCGACAAAGCTCCTTCAATCCATCGGGCGTATCACCACCAGGTTGTTCGATGGTAGCCCAGCTGTGGTAACCGATCGAATCAAGTGCCTTCACGATGGCAGGCCAATTGTTGTCTCCCTCCTGCAAGGGCACACCAAATCCTGCCCATTTGCCCTGCTTGTCGGCTATTTTGCGGCTATATTCCTTGATATGTACACGGGCAATCCGTTTTCCCAAGATTTTGATCCATTGTTCGGGCCAACCGATCACCAGCACATTTCCGCAGTCAAAATAGGCGCGAACAAAGGAAGAATTGAATTGATCCACGTATCTGGCTACCTCAAGCGGCGAAAGTAAAAAGTTGTTCCAGACATTTTCGATTGCGATGGTGACGCCCATTTTTTCGGCAAAGGGGACCACTGTTTTCAATTCCTCAACCGAACGATCCCAGCACTCATTGTATGCCACTGTTTCGCTTACCCTGCCGGGAACGAATAAAATAGTGTCGGCTCCATATATTTTTGCATCTTCGATGGTCATTTTCAGGGCCTCTATGCCTTGATCCCTAACTTTAGGATCAGGATCCGACAGCGGATATTTTCCATGCATCGATCCACAGACGGAAGGAACGGGCATGCCAGTCAGCGCTTTTGCCTGAAGTACCTCTTCGCGGTTCAGGTGACTCATCACTTCCACACCATCAAATCCAGCCGCCTTAGCCGCTTGAAACTTTTCCAAAATCGTCTTCCCAACCCCAATATTTCCCCACATGATCCCCTTATTAATGGATCGTGAGGATGGCAAATCGCTTTGACCTGCACCCAAATAAGGTGCAAGCACCAATCCGACCGAAGCAGCAACTGTTTTCCCGGCAAAATCCCTGCGTTTCATCTGTTTTTTGTTAATTCAGTTTGAAATGTATCACCAATCCTCCTCATCATAACCTCCAATCCATCCTGGTCTTCTACGGCTACCAGACGTTGCATGCAACGTCTCTACCGGTGCCATTCTCAACTCTTCACTTTATTTGGTTCCCTTCCGTCCGCCCGTTGCCTACAATACCTTTACCGCTATGCGGCAGTCTTTTTAGTATCAGAATGATTGAATTCAACCCCAGTTGGGGTTGTCTGAGAGTGGTTTTGCATTGACCACGGGTTTCACCCGCGGTTATTGACATTCAAGCCCTTCGGGCTTTCCCGAACAATTCCGAATTTTTTTGCTTAACCTATTGGGCAGCCACGAAGAGCTGCCACTACCTACCTTTTGGCCCAGATCCTTTCAATCTGTAATATCAGACGTTGCATGCAACGTCTCTACCGGTGCTACTCTCAACTCTCAGTTCTCAACTCTTCACTCTTACCTCTTCACTCTCAACTCTTAGTTCTTCACTCTCAACTCTTCACTTCTTCCCCGTCTCTCTGGTCTAATCGTCTCTCAGTCCCCAAGTCCTATAGTCTTATAGTCTTCTTCACGACGGCACCGCCTCAATCCCGATCACCGGAATCACCTCCGGAATATTCGGAACCGGACCGAAGGCATAGGTTTTTGGTCCCAGGGAAAGTCCGGAATTGAGCATCTCTTCCCAGGTTACATCCTTCCCGGTATAAGCCGCAATTCTACCCATCATGGTCACAAGGGTCGAGTTGACCTGCGCCTCGGCATCACTGAACCTTTTGCCGGTACGGATGGCAGTCACCAGATTGACGTGCTCCTGCACATAAGGATCCTTCACCTTCCAGGTAAGATCGGTATCCCCCTCCTTGGGATAGGGATATTTCCACATCACGGTCCCATCCGGATGGAAAAGGGTTCCGTTGCAGTCGGCATATCCCTTGGTACCAACGATGATTTCGCGCTTCAGGTTGCTGCATCCGCTTACCTGACGGGCGGCACAATGGGCTTGCATCCCATTATCGTAGACATATTCCACACTGAAAAAGTCGTACTGATCGCCCGTGATCCTCCTTTGGCGACCACCCCAGGCCATGCATTTGACAGGATTTTTCCCGATGTGCCAGTTCATTACATCC
>CAINVV010000150.1 GCA_903854235.1 uncultured Bacteroidia bacterium
GAACTTCCACCTGACCATTGATTTGCCGGTGGTCAAAAGTTTCAAGGATATATTTCATTCTGTCGAGACCAAGTGCATGCCAGGCCGTTGAAATGGTGTTTCCATACCCCTCCGGTTTGGGAATGACATTCACCGAATAGGTGGTCCAGTCGTCCTGCTCGTTGGCCAGCGGAGCGCGCCATACATTTAACTGCGGACCGCTCCTGAGATACGATTTGTCCTGAAAATGAATGGATTGAAGACTGCCATCAGTTTTGTTGAAACCATAATCGAAATTTGAGCCTTGAATGATCAATGACTTTTCATCTTCCGTCAATTTTAAGGGTTGATCCTGCGAAGCCCTTGTTGTCTTTTCTGCCGGAAGTTTCCAGGGCAATTCAAGCTGATCCCAGGCAACTTCAAAGCCTTTGGGAGCCCAGGGAGTCGGTGCTTTCAGATGGAAACTGACCGTAACCAGATAGGTCGCGCCTGCCTGTAGAACCGGCTTTTCGATGGGTAGTTTCACCGTTTGGATGGCTTGTGGACCAACGTTCAAATCCAGCTTTCCGGAAGCCAGGGAAATTCCGTTCTCCTCCAGATTCCATCGTGTATCCAACCCCTGGATATCAGTAAAAAAGTTTCTGTTCCTCACCTCAACTTCCAATTTATCCTGCTCGCTCCATCTGACGGAGAGGGGTTGCGCCGATTTCTTCATCTGCCACATTTCAGGTTCCGGAATCCTGTTGGGCCAGATGCTTCCATAAGTTCTTGCCCCAATTCCATAACTGAAAAATTCTCCGTCTCTTTGTTCCTTCTCAAAATCGAGCCAAAGAGCCGCACTCCTTTTCAGTTCGGGCTTTCCATAATAAAGTTCATTCACCTCCTTTACCTTGGGGAAGACAGCTACCTGATCGATGATGGCGTCGCACAAATAACCGGTAGTACCCTGGCCATCCAGCTCCGAATTTTTTCCGATGTTCAGGGGGAAAGGGAAATTCACCAGGTTCCCTTTGGCGGGTTTTTCGGCCAATTTCAGGTGGTCGACATAAATTGCGATGGAGGTTCCATCGTAAATAGCTGCCACATGGTGCCAGTTTTGCAACCAGTTTTTGGGTAGCGGTGCCCGAAGAAGGACCCTCTTCCCGGTATAAACATAAAAATCAATGGAGTCTGCTCCTGCCTGCTGCAGCCCAAACTGATAATTCCCCTTCGTGATGAGGGTACCTCCCATCCGCATCAGATCTCGCGGAAAGACCCAGAGTGAAAGGGTCAATTCATTTCCCGTGATCTCTATTTTCTTGTCCTGATACACCTCCACCCACTGATCGTGGCCGTTCAGATCTATCCCATTCCCCAGATGACCCTTCACAATTTTTGCATTCCCCATGATGTGTACTGGAATTCCGTTTCCGGATGAATCATCCAGTTTTCGTACCGGTTCCTTCAGCCCTGGGCTGACAAAATCCCAGATGGCCCCGCCCATGATTCTCGGATATTTGTAGATGACCTCCCAATAATCATCCAGTCCGCCCCCGCCATTCCCGGCTACGGAGAGGTATTCATCCATAAAGGAAGGTCTTGGGTCCACACTTTCAGGTACCATTCCCACCTGTGTCTTCAGTTCGAAAGGAGTCGGATAGCGCGGACCTATGATCTCTTCACACCGGTGTGAAAAGGCGTTGCCCCCATACATCCAGTATCTTGTGGCATCAAACTTGCGACCTTCCTCCACGACCGCACAAATATTGGATCCCTCACCGCTTTCGTTACCGGCGCTCCAGAAGAGGATGCAGGGATGATTTCTGTCGCGCAGCACCATTTTCCGGACCCGCTCGCGGTACATGGGTTCCCAGGCTTTGTTATCTGACAAATATTCGGTCGCATGGGCCTCATCGCCAGTTTCATCCACGATGTAGAGTCCATACTCATCAGCCAGTTCGAGATACCTCGAGACGGGTGGATAATGAGAGGTTCGCACACAGTTGATGTTGAACTGCTTCAGTATTTCAAAATCTTTTCGGATGGTAGCTTCATCCATCGTATGACCGGATTCTGGATGCTGCATGTGGCTGTTGATCCCATTCAGTTTGATCGCCTTGCCGTTCAGGTAAAAGACCTGGTGGCGGATTTCTGTCTTTTTGAATCCAATCCTTCCTGCAATCACCTCTTCCGTATTACCTTCCCCATTGATCAGCTCCATCACCAAATGATAGAGACTCGGTGACTCCGCAGACCATTTTTCCGGATTTGCCACGACAGAGGAACATGAAATGGTCAGGGGCTTCTGCGACTCAACCCGAAACGGTTCGGAGGAGAAGCTCTTCACGATGGTACCTTTTGAATCCAGAACGGAGGTACGGACCTTGTAACCTGTTCTGCCAGTTTTTAATTGATTGGTCAGGGTGCATTGCACCTTCAGGGTAGCATCCCTGTAATTTTCGTCGAGATCCGTCGTAGCGAACCAATCGAAAAGATGAACCGGTGGTGTGGCATACAGCCAGACCTCATCAAATATTCCTGCCAGTCGCCAATAATCCTGGCATTCGAGGTAGACTCCGGCAGCGTATTTGTAAACGTTGACGGCAAGTACATTTTCACCAGGTTTCAGGTAGTTGGTGACATCGTATTCCGCAGGTTCCTGGGCACCCTCGTTGTAGCCCACCTCTCTGCCGTTCATCCAGACAAAAGAGGCAGAAGCCGTTTTCTCTAACCGGAGGAAGATCTGTTTTCCCTTCCAGCCGGAAGGCAGTACAAAGGTTTTCCTGTAGGAACCGGTTGGATTGTATTCACGCGGCACGAAAGGCGGATTGGCGTGAAAGGGCTGCGCCACGTTTCTGAACAGCGGATCGCCGTAGCCTTGCATCTCCCAGTTTGAAGGAACAGGAAGGTTTGCCCAGTTCTTGTCGTTGAAGTCGGAACGAAAGAAATTTTTAGGTGTACCCTCCGGGGTATTGGCAAAAAAGAATTTCCAATTGCCATTCAGCATCAGCACATTTTCCGATTTCAATTTTTGGAGACCGAGTGCCTCCTGAACGTTGTTGGAAGGAATACAAACAGTATGTCCCTCCTGTTGATTCAGTTCCAACAGCTGCATATTTTCCAGCAATCTGTATGGATTGGAGAGAAAGGAGGAGTCCTGCGCCTGAACACCCATAGAAAATTGAAAACAGAGGAAGACTGTTGCTAGAAATTTTCGATTTTCAATTTTCGATTTTACAGACCTGATCATCACGTGAAAATTTTAAAATTTATTGTTGAAATCTTGCAGTTCAATTCCGTTGCTCCAGCTCAGACCATTCAAAATGGAGGCGTTTGAGACTGATCACAAATTAGCAAATAGGACTCTTTTTTGACAAAGCAAGATAGTGAAAGATAAACTACTTTCTTATCTGGTAGGGTAGATAAAAAAAATGACCGTCAAATTTTTAAAGGAAATGCCCTCCCCAATGAAGGGATTCCACCTCCAAAATATACCCTGTTGTTTTCTAAAAACTTCGTTTAAATTTGGAGCATTCAACTTTCTACCGGAATAACGCA